>CAMBMC010000043.1 GCA_945868555.1 Chitinophaga pinensis
AAGACCATTGCTATGTTGGCAATTTACTTTACGCCATTTGTGTTGATGATGACCGTTGTAGAAAACTATTGGTTGATTATGTTGCTTTGGGTAATCATGGGATTTGGAATGGCCGGTATTGGTCTTTCTGTCATGCACGATGCCAATCATGGTGCGTATTCAAGCAAGGAATGGGTGAATAAACTTGTCGGAAATGTGATGATTTTCTTGGGGGGCAGTGATGTAAACTGGAGAATCCAACACAACATCTTGCACCACACCTATACAAACATTACAGGTATGGATGAAGACCTAAACCCAGGCCCAGTATTGCGATTTTCTCCGCACGAAAAACGCAGAAAATTTCATAAATTTCAGCATATTTATGCGTGGTTCTTTTACGGCCTGATGACATTGCTTTGGTTCGTGTCGAAAGATTACAATCAAGCAGTACGTTACAAGAAAATGGGGTTGATTGGTACACAGAAAATAACTTTTGCGAAGCATTTAGCCGTTTTAATCGTAAACAAAGTAGTGTATGCCGCAGTTTTTATCGCGTTGCCAATTTATTTTGTGCCTGCACCATGGTGGTTTGTTATTCTTGGGTTTTTAGCAAGTCACTTTGTGGCTGGATTAACGCTTGCAAGCATCTTCCAACCAGCGCATGTTGTTCCTGTTTCGGAATACCCAATGCCGGATGATTCTGGTAACATTCAAGCGGACTGGGCGGTAAATCAATTGTACAATACGGCAAACTTCGCTCCTGGAGCGCGTTTGTTCTCATGGTATGTTGGCGGATTAAATTACCAAGTAGAACACCATTTGTTTCCAAACATTTGTCACGTACACTACAGAAAATTGTCGAAGATTGTGCGCGAGACGGCTGCAGAATACCAGCTGCCCTACCATTCTTACAAGACCTTTGTTTCTGCATTGAGTGAGCACACTAGAATGTTGTACCGCTTGGGCCGTTACGATAATGCGCCAGCCATTCATTAAGTAAAATGAACCTTGAGTCATACAGAGTATATTGTTTGGCGAAAAAAGGAGTAACGGAGCATTTTCCTTTTGATCAAAAAACCTTGGTCTTTAAAGTCTGCGATAAAATGTTCGCTCTAGCCGATGTGGATGATTTTACAGGCGTAAATCTAAAGGCAAATCCTGAATATGCGATTGAATTGAGGGAGTCCTATGCTGGAATCCAACCTGGTTGGCATATGAGCAAAACGCATTGGAACACGGTTTCTGTGAATAGTGATGTTCCGGACAGTCTGTTTTTTAGTCTCATTGACCATTCGTATCAATGCATCATCGATTCCCTTTCTAAAAAAGCGCGCCTTGAGTTTGAGATGGGATAAATACCTGTGGGCGGTGCGTTTGGCAAAAACGCGTTCGCATGCCGTTGAATTGATTTCAAAAGGTAGAGTACAAGTAAATGGAGTGAGCGTTAAACCATCGCGTGAACCCAAGGTGGGCGATCTTCTATCCATTTCCCATAACACAGCGTCGTTTACGTATTCCGTTGTTCAGCTTTTAGAAAAGCGCGTGGGTCCAAAATTGGTTGCTGATTATCTTTTGGATACAACAACCGACGAAGAGCGCGAAAAGTTGCGTCAATACCAATTGGCACAAAATGCCTATAGACAATTCGGAACAGGCAAGCCTTCGAAGAAAGACCGCCGAGATCTAGATGATTTTATGACCGACTGGGAAGAATAAACCACTCCTGCTGTAACTTTTTGGTAGAATCAGGGTCTTATCCCACAAAAGTGTAAAAATGCGCTTAAATCAAATAAAAACAAGAGTATGAAAAAGACGACGATAGTGCTTTGTATGGTTTCACTTCATGCATTTGCACAAAAGGAGGAGACAAAGCGGGATACCACACGCATGAACATGGGAAAAGTAGAAATTATTCTCATCGACCATTCTGATGAAGCGGCATTGGACACCATTGATGCAGCGCCAGGAGATTCAAAAGAAGATAAAGCCTTTGAGGCGCATTGGGCTGGATTGGACATGGGCTTTATGGTACTTTTAAACGATCAGTTCAATCAAGCTTTTGGCACTAGTGATTATTTGAAAAATGACATCGGCCGATCGATGGTATGGAACTTAAATATTTTTGAGCATAAATTTCCTATAGCAAAAGAATACTTAGGAATTACAACTGGGTTAGGTTTTAGCTTTACGCAAGTGGCATTCCGAAATAATTATGTGGCTACGGTTGAATTTAATAATGAGGGTGGAGGAGATCTTGTCGCTTACCAAGATACGTTGATTAACTACACAAAAAACAAATTGAAAGCCACGTATTTGACCGTCCCTTTATTGCTAGAATTCAACAGCAATGCAGATGCAGACAAGTCTTTTTATGTTGCCGCAGGTGTTGTGGGAGGCGTGAAAATTGGCTCACGCTACAAAAGAGCCTATGATGATGGAAAAAATGTAGAGTCGGTGCAGAAGGGTCAGTTTGGTTTGCAAACGTTTAGATTAGATGGAACAGTGCGCATTGGATACGGAAGCTGGGGAGCATTCGCTAGCTATGGATTGCTACCGTTGTTCTACACAACAAACAACCCACAGGCGAATCCATTGATCTTTGGATTGACATTGAACTTCTAAGCTTAAGTTTTATTGATAAGTAAAAGGCGGTCAATTTGGCCGTCTTTTTTTGTGTCTAGTAAGAGGGTTTGCGAGTGCAATGAACGATGGTTTACTCTTTGTATAATGTATTCATCTAAGGTGCACAAAAAAAAGGGGCGAACATCACTGTTCGCCCCTTTCGTTATCCAATGAATGGATTATCTTTTTACAACATTGAATTGTGATGTTTTACCATCCTCAAGAACAACATTGAACACATATACACCAGCTTCAAGGGAAGCGATATTGATTTGTACTTTTCCATTTACAAGGTTGATTGCGTTAGAGAACGCCACTTTACCAGCAACATCAGTTACAGTAAGTGAAGCAGTTCCTTCAGCTTGCATAGAAACAGTTACAACATCAGTAGCAGGGTTAGGATAAGCAACACCTTCCAATGTCGTTTCTTCAATTCCTTGCTCAGAAGCATCGAATACATTCACCGCCATTGCAGAGATTGCATCAGCACCAAATCCTGAGGCGAACCATGCAGCATCACTCTCGTTTGGAGAGATTGGTTGCAAGTAGTATGCTTCGTTCCATGTGTAGTTTGTTTTCGTGTCGTGACCAAGGTAAATGCTCAAGTTTACCGTTTGAGCACATGCTAAATAACGCGCACCATCTTCAAGAACTACTGGAGTATCGAATGCACCGTAAACAGTTTCACCTTGAAGGTCTCCAGGGAAGTAGTAGAATCCAGAACCAACTGAAGTCAACGCTGTAAATGCAAGCGCAGCATCGTTCAAGTCAACAAATGGATCGTCCCAACGGTACAAGTACAACGCGATTTCTTCACCTGTAAGCAAAACACCAGAAGTTGCCGCTGTAGATGCAGAGAAATAAACACCATTCACACCGATGCGGCTAGCGTTAGGATCGCTAATCATCATACACGTAGAGAATGTTTGGTTGTTAGTAGACGGGCGGTATCCGTTGTTTGATACAGGGTGATTGGTTGTAGCATCAAGCAAAGAGTATGAAAGAATGGAGTCAGATACCGTGAAGTCAGAACTTACAGCGTTATCAGCAGCATAGTCATCAGCACCAGACAAAGACAATGTGTAAGACACAGTGTATCGTCCATCAGCGTAAGTTGGCAACGAGAAATCAGGGAAAGAGTAAGCACCACCAGGGAATACATCTACTGTATCTCCTGATTGCATTGGAGAAGTAATAGTTACGGTGTTGTTGTAAACAGTAGCGCCTGAAGGATCAGTTACTGTAGCGTTTACTGTAGCGTTTGATTGTGCAACTGAACCCCAGTTTACCACCTCAGTACCAATAGCAAAGCTAAATTCGGTATTGTCTTGAGCCAATAATGAAGAGACACCAGAATATTTAGAGATCAAAGAAGTTCCTGCTGAAATCCCACCATCGTTTGCATACAAACCAGCTTTATTCCCGATAAATACAGAAACAGGTCCGCTAGCCATTTGGTCAATCATCGTTTGTCCATCTGTGCTTGTTACCATCACACAAGGGATAGTTACGCTCGCTCCAGAAGCACCAGCCCCCATTGCGATAACTGCAGGGTCACGGTTGACAACGATTACACCGATAGCTCCAGCATTTTGAGCTTCCAATGCTTTCAAACCGAACTCACATGTGTTACGACGAATAACACAAATTTTTCCTGCGTAAGCATTTGGCAATGATGGGTTGCATCCTTCTTCTGAAAGGTTGTTTCCGTAAGTTGCGTTTGTTCCAGGAGTCCCGTCATTTACCATGATTAACTCACCAGTGATGAAAGTTCCAGGGATTAAAAAGTCTGGTGTTCCCCAACCGTCTGCGGGTCCCGACCATGTGAAATCATAGTTGCCTGCAATGTTTGCGGGTGACTGCACCGCACAAATCACTTGTGCCTGCGACAGTAACGCCGACCCGACAACGGCAATTGTTAGTAATAATTTTTTCATACGAGTTTTATATTAGTTTTTACGAATGTAAAACAAAATAATAAATGTTTGGCACGAATACGATGATTTTCGAGCGTTTGAAAGCAATAATCATAAAAAAGTCCACCAAAGGCGGACTATTAAAAAATGATTGTTACTGTTTTTATTCTTCGGTTACGATGGCCTTGAGGTATTCCCGGTTCATGCGCGCGATGTTTTCAATCGAAATACCTTTCGGACATTCCACTTCACATGCACCAGTATTCGTGCAATTTCCGAATCCTTCTTCGTCCATTTGACGCACCATGTTCAAAACGCGTTGTTGCGCTTCAACCTTTCCTTGTGGTAAAAGTGCATATTGTGATACTTTTGCTCCAACAAATAACATAGCTGATCCGTTTTTACACGATGCGACACACGCTCCACAACCGATACACGCTGCCGCTTCAAATGCCTTATCTGCATCTGCTTTTGGTATTGGCGTTGCATTGGCGTCAATGGTACGTCCAGATGTGTTTACAGAAACAAATCCTCCTGCTTGTTGAATGCGGTCAAAAGCACTGCGGTCAACAACCAAGTCTTTGATTACAGGGAACGCGCGAGATCTCCATGGTTCTACATAAATCGTTTCACCGTCTTTGAAGGTCCGCATGTGCAATTGACATGTGGTTACACCTCTATCTGGTCCGTGTGCACGCCCGTTGATATACAAGGAACAACTTCCACAAATACCTTCTCGGCAATCGTGGTCAAATGCGACTGGATTCTTGCGTTCGTTAATGAGTTGCTCATTCAACTGATCCAACATTTCCAAAAACGAACTGTCTGTTGAAACATTGTTCAAGCCGTATGTTTCTAAAGCACCCTTGGTTGTGCCATTTTTCTGACGCCAGATCTTAAGGGTGATATTGATGAATTTTGATGCCATGTCTTTTTAAGTTACTAGTTACAAGTGACTAGTTACGAATTACGAGTCAATGGGTAACTCGTAATTCGTAACTTGTAATTATTTATAGTTTCGCGCTGCGATTTTAATGAATTCGTAATTCAATGCTTCTTTGTGAAGTTCTTCCTGACGAATGTCATCACCCTTGTATTCCCAGGCGCTAACAATTTTAAAGTTCTCGTCGTCACGAAGGGTTTCACCCTCTGCGTCTTGGTATTCTTCACGGAAGTGACCTCCACATGATTCGTTGCGTTGAAGGCCGTCTTGCGCCATCAATTGACCAAGCTCGATCAAGTCAGCCACACGTATTGCCTTTTCCAATTCTGGATTCAACTCGTCAGCACTTCCTGGTACGAATACATCTTTACGGAATTCCGTGCGAAGGGCTTCAATCTCCGCAATTGCTTCTTTAAGGCCTTGTTCACTTCTGCCCATTCCGACTTTATTCCACATAATGAGACCGAGTCGTTTGTGGAAGGAGTCCACGGATTTTGTTCCGTTGTTGTTCAAGAAGGTGTTGATTTGGTCGCGTACATTCTTTTCAGCCTCGTCAAATTCTGCAGAATCTGTTGAAATTTTCCCTGTACGGATTTCATCCGCCAAATAATTAGAAACTGTGTAAGGCAAAACAAAATACCCGTCCGCTAGTCCTTGCATCAATGCCGAAGCACCAAGTCTGTTCGCTCCGTGATCCGAAAAGTTTGCTTCTCCTGCTACAAAACATCCAGGAATGGTACTTTGCAAATTATAGTCAACCCAAACGCCACCCATGGTGTAGTGAACGGCAGGATAAATTTTCATTGGTGTTTCGTACGGATTTTCATCGGTGATTTTTTCGTACATCTGGAAGAGGTTTCCGTATTTCTCTTCTATCCATTTTTTTCCAAGCTCAAGAATTTTTTCGTCACTTGGGGCATGGTCGCCTTGACCAAAAGCCGCCTGTTTTCCTTTAGAATAAATTTCTGAAGAGAAGTCAAGGTAAACGCCCTCATTTGTGTTATTTGCCTCAATTCCGTATCCAGCATCGCAACGTTCTTTCGCCGCTCTTGATGCTACGTCACGAGGAACAAGGTTCCCAAAGGCAGGATACCTTCTTTCTAAGAAATAATCGCGGTCATCTTCTGCGATTTGTGTAGGCTTCATTTTTCCAGCACGAATTGCTTCAGCATCCTCTTTTTTCTTTGGCACCCAAATTCTTCCTGAGTTACGCAACGATTCCGACATCAAGGTCAGTTTCGATTGATTAGTTCCGTGAACAGGAATACATGTCGGGTGAATTTGAACGAAGCATGGATTCGCAAACAATGCTCCTCGCTTGTGTGTTTTCCATGCCGCAGTGACGTTGCTTCCCATAGCGTTGGTGGACAAGAAATACACATTTCCGTATCCTCCAGATGCAATGATCACGGCATGCGCTGAGTGGCGCTCGATTTCACCAGTCACGAGATTTCTCGCTATGATTCCACGTGCTTTGCCATCTACTTTCACCAAGTCAAGCATTTCGTGGCGGTGGTACATCTTTACATGTCCAACACCGATTTGACGCGATAATGCCGAATAAGCACCCAACAACAACTGTTGTCCTGTTTGACCAGCCGCGTAGAATGTACGCTGTACCTGTGTTCCACCGAATGAACGGTTGTCCAACAATCCGCCGTATTCACGCGCAAAAGGAACACCTTGAGCGACACATTGGTCGATGATGTTTCCAGAAACTTCATCGACCAATGTGTCGCTCAAGGTGTTCCTTGAGCGACACATTGGTCGATGATGTTTCCAGAAACTTCAGCCAAACGGTGAACATTTGCCTCACGTGCACGGTAGTCACCTCCTTTGATGGTATCATAGAACAAGCGGTAGACAGAGTCACCGTCATTTTGGTAATTTTTTGCTGCGTTGATTCCTCCTTGTGCGGCAATAGAGTGTGCACGACGCGGTGAATCTTGGAAACAAAATGCTTTCACATTGTAGCCCATTTCACCGAGAGAAGCCGCAGCAGAAGCACCTGCAAGTCCAGTGCCTACAACGATGATATCAATTTTCGGGCGGTTGTTTGGTGCAACGAGTTTTAAATGATCTTTATGGTCGGTCCATTTATCTGAAATGTTACCAGCCGGTATTTTTGCATCTAGCTTAGACATACGGAATCAGCTTATTTATTGATGAAAAGAATGATAGGAATAATGGCAAACAACAATGGCACAATGATGGAAAACACTTTTCCAAAGATGCGTATTGCTGGCGTGTAGCGTGGGTGATTCACACCAAGCGTTTGGAAGGCTGAAGAGAAGCCATGCCACAAGTGGAATGACAACACAAGCATCGCCAATGCATATAGCGCGACTGCTAGTCCAGCATATTTATTTGCAGGAACACCCTCTTTCGTTCTGTCTTGTCCAAAAAATGCTACTGTGAGTGAGTGCAAATCTTTATATCCTTCACCAATTAGAACGTCTTTATCTTTTGCGTAAAACTTGACGTGATCCCTCACCTCAATGATGTCGATATTCTTTTTCGACTGCGGATCGATGTATGAATATTCAATGTAATCCCCTTTTGTAGTCAAGGCATAAGTCACAGGAATGGTGTTGTTGATGGCCTCACCTGTTAATGGGTTTTGTCCTACGGGAACAGTGATCTCTTTGGTCATTAAATGCAAAGGCATTGGGTCCGAAGAATATTTCGCTTTCCACCAAAAATTCGACATGTGAATCACAATGAAGATGAAAATCGCACTCCCAAGAACAGCCATGTTGCGTGATGCAGAAGACGAATTTGCTCCTGGCTTGTTGTATGCATAGGCCACGGGGCGTGCTTTTTTGTTCTGCACGGCCAACATAATTCCGTCGATGGCGTGAAATAAAATGGAAAGATAGGTGGCGTAGGACATCACCTTGATCACGATGTTGTGCGACATAAAATACGCATATTCGTTAAAGGCTCTGCGCCCTTCTTCTCCTGTGTTTAAAATCAACTGAAGGTTCCCCAACAAGTGACCAACGAGAAAAAGACAGAGAAATAATCCCGTAATCGCCATCCAATATTTTTTAGCGATTGACGAGGAAAGAAATGCTGACTTGCTCATAAATGTAGTTCTTACGGTTTAAAAAGTACTATGCAAATTTAATAGTTAGAACAACGTATTCGGGGAAAGGTTCTTATTTAGATTGATTATAAGTTAGCGGCTTAGATATTTTTGTGCCTACTGTAACATTTCAAGCTAAATCTGGTTTGTTTTGAAAAACCAGTTGACATGAAGAAGGGATTAATCATTTATGCAATGTGTTTGACGACCATGGCATTTGCACAAGAAGAACAACATTTACAAGGTTCATCCACCGAAGCGAAGGAACAAACAAATGAGATCCTAAAAATTTCCAGTCGCGTCGAATCTTCAGAAGTAGACGTGCGTGTTTTTCCAAATCCCTCAAGCGGAAATTTCACGATTGTTGGTCCCGAAGGGTCTCAAGTAACGGTGTACAGTGACCTTGGAACGTACGTTGGAACTTGGTTGATTGGTTCTGAAGGCAATGTGTTTATGGATCAAATGCCTTCAGGTGTTTTTATCTGCACGGTGCTAGCATCTGGTGAGCGCCACGTCCGCCGAGTGATTGTGATGTAATTAGTCGTTTCTAAAGGAAAGTTCAGCGCCCGATTCATTCACAGAGAAACGAGCCATTTCACCAAAAACAATCGCCCGATTGTCTGGAATATGTCCTGCGGGAAAGCCAAAGGCAATTGGAATGTTTAAGCCACCAAAATGTTCAAGGATGATGTCTTCTATGTCTTTTCCGTACGGAACGTCCGTGTCTTTCATGGAGGTAAAGCTCCCCACAATCAGGCCTTTTAATCCTCGAGTAGCATCAGATTTTACCATGGAATGCAGCATTCTGTCCAGGTGATAACGCTGTTCGGCAAGATCTTCAATGAATAAAATTCCGCCGTCAAACCGCGTTTTGTCTTTTGTGCCAAGCAAACTATAAACAATGCTCAGGTTTCCTCCAACAATGATTCCATCAACTTCTCCGATTCGGTTTGATGGATGTGCTGGTGCATGAATGGTGTAGGGGTTCCCAGTCACTGCCTGCATCAAGGTGTTCAATGCTTCTTTGCTGTTTTCTTCAAAGTTGAGCGGCATACTTCCGTGAATGCTGGGGATGCCTAAATGCTGCAAGCGATGATGGAAAACGGTAACATCGCTAAATCCGATCACCCATTTTGGGTTTTCTGAAAGTGTGACCCAATCAATTTGATCTAAAATCTGAATGCAGCCGTACCCGCCGCGGGCACACAAGATGGCTTTTACCTCAGGATTGTGAATGGCGTTATTAAAATCTATTGCGCGTTGTGCCTCGCTCCCTGAGAAATAGTGATACTCCCCAAGGCACTGTTTGGCAATCTCAACACGATAGCCTTGATCTAAGAGGTAATTTTCCGCATAATACACATACGAAGCATCAATTGATTTCGCAGGTGCTGTGATATAAATCAAGTCGCCTTTACGCAGAGAGGGAATGTGTGCCGATAAACTCATTGAATTCAAAAGTACAATTTTAAGGCACGAAATGGAATAGGGGACAATGGAATTCGTAATTTCAAGCTTCAAAATTTAGCAGAATGATTTCTCCATTTAATGACGAGTATTTTATGCGTCAAGCATTGTTTGAAGCCCAAAAAGCATTTGATCAGGATGAAGTGCCTGTTGGAGCTGTCGTGGTGGTGAACAATCAAATCATTGCGCGCTCACACAATTTCACGGAACACCTGCATGACGTAACTGCACATGCAGAAATGCAAGCGATCACGGCAGCAGCTGAAAACATAGGTGGAAAATACCTTTCGGGCTGCACCTTGTATGTAACATTGGAACCCTGTGTGATGTGTGCTGGTGCTCTTTACTGGTCACAAATAGACAAAGTTGTCTTCGGTGCACGCGACCCAAAACGTGGCGCCGGCAGATACAAGTCGGAATTGTACCACCCGAAAACACTCATCACAAACGGTATCCTCGAAGCCGAGTGCAGTGCGCTTATGGTGGAGTTTTTTCTTAAAAAACGAAAGTAGAATAAGAATTAAAAATGAAGAATTTAAAATTTGGTCCTTTCAGGAATTTGATGCCTGCGGCAATTAGAGAAGTAATGGAATAAAGTCCTTTATCTTTTGTCCATTAGCGCAGCGGTCTCCCCTCAATTCTTCATTATTAATCTTTCATTTTTAATTCTATAGTTCCGTCCGCGTGCAGTGCAAAGCGCCCCGCTTTCGCATCGTGCACCATGTCGTATTTCGGCCAAGGCCAACCGCCAAATTGCGTGCGCTGATACTCTTCGAAGGCCTCGTAGATTTCCAATTTAGAATTCATTACAAAAGGTCCGTGTTGTACTACGGGTTCGTTGATTGGTCTCCCTTGTAAAATGAGGACTTTCGATTCGTTAGGACCATTCTGCAAAACGGTATCTTTATCCGGTTCAACCGCAGCACCATGGTATTCTGGAAAGGCTTTTCCTTCGATGAGAAGATTGTCGCCGGAGTAAAAATAGATTGTTCTGTGGACGCCTTTAACTCCCGCTGGAACAACGAATTTGGCCTGTGGTTCTAAGTGGAGATGAATGACAGCCACATGGTTTTCCTCGTCGGCAGCCCAGGAGTCGGGGGGCGAGTCTTGTGCCGATTTCCCGTTAAACTTTCCAACCAACAATTCAATATTCGTCTTTTTCCCGTTTTGATCGGTCATAGAAAAGCGAGGAATGTCTTCATTCCAAAACATCTTAAAGTGCGGTTCTGCCATCTTGCTCTTGCCGGGAAGATTCAACCAAATTTGAAACAACTCTGCAGGATTCTCTTCGTTTTCCTTCAGCAGTGGAAACATCTCAGAATGCTGAACACCTTTACCTGCCGTCATCCATTGCACATCACCATTTCCATAGCGACCTGAAGCTCCAGTAGAATCAGCATGATCTACCAAGCCCTTTTTTACAACGGTAATGGTCTCAAATCCGCGGTGAGGGTGCCCAGGAAAACCAGGTATTGTTTGCCCGTGATACATGCGCCACCCATCTTTCACAATGAAATCTTGCCCGATGTGTCGGCCCGCCAATGAAGCTGCCGGCCCAAGTTTCCCATTTCCTTTGGGGTAAAGGTCTTCGTGGTGAACACAAAAAAGAAAAGGATCGCGCGTTTCCCATTGAAAGCCGAGGGGGATGAAACGGAGGATAGAGGACATGGTAGAGGAGTTAAAGATTAAAAATGTAAAATTAATGAATCCTCCCCCAAAAACAGAGTGAGAGTGAAAAGCGAGAGCGGTTCAACCTCACTCTGTTTTCCATCACTCTCACACTCATTCTCACACTGTTTTCTTAAGGGGGAGGATAATGTTTATCACTCTCGCACTCATTCTCACACTGTTTTATGGAGGACAATTTTCATAGCTCTCGTATCTTGTCCCGATACTTCGGGACTCACACTCACTCTATGCTGTTGGGCGAGGAATCATAAAAAAAAGGAATGATTTCTCATTCCTCTTGTATTTCATTTTGAATTGCTTTAGCAACAGATTACCGAAAGCATCAAATTTTAAATTCCTATTGGAACATCATGATAATGTAGTAGAATATTGCCGCAAGACCAGCACTGACAGGGATGGTTAAAATCCACGCCCACAATAAATTAATGGTAACGCCCCAGCGCACTGCGCTCAATCTTCGAATTGCACCAACTCCGATTATGGAACCGGTAATGGTGTGCGTAGTAGAAACTGGAATTCCCATTTGACTTACTGTAAATAGCGTAAGTGCTCCAGCCGTTTCTGCGCAAACACCTTCCAATGGTGTAACTTTTGTAATCTTGGTTCCCATTGTTTTGACGATTTTCCAACCGCCCATTAATGTTCCAATACCAATCATAAAGTAACATCCGAAAGCAATCCAGAATGGCATCGTATCGGAGTGTACTTTAGATTTTAACTTGTGATCTTTTAACAATTCCGCTGTTTTTGGATCGATGTGTTCCTCGAAAAGATCCGCGTGTTGGTAGTTGGTGTTGATTTTTTTATCATTAAAAATGAGTGAATCCGTTTCAGCGTCAAATACTTTTTTACCGCGGGTATACACCAAAAGTTTGTCTCCATTTTCAAGCTCAGGCTTGAACTTATCATGTTTTCCGTCTGCCTTCTTGAATTCGATTTGAATCATTTCAGTTACCTGAAGGTCTTTATGCAC
>CAMBMC010000044.1 GCA_945868555.1 Chitinophaga pinensis
GACAAATGGTCATCGTTTGCGGCGCAGGCTCCGAATAGTTGATTGTGATCGTTTCCGTATCCGTCCCACAGCCATTGGTCACCGTAATGGTAAATGTATTCAGACCAGGATTCAAATTCACCGAATTCGAGAAAGATCCGTTATTGAACGAGAAGCCCGTAAACGGTTTGCCATTCACCGTGTAAACGATACCTTGATTGTTGGCAATGTTTGAAATATTCGCCGTGATGTTGAATGCTGTCTGCTGCACTGTTTGACCACTTTGTGTAGGATTTGTCACTTGAATAGATGGCGGGTTGCAAGGTGGTGTGTTTACCACAGGACATGGCCCAAGAACATCTCCATGGGCTTGGTGAGCAGGCCAGGCAGAAAGTGGAATTTCTATGGTTTGCGGGTTTCCGCTATTTCCAGGAGGATAGTGGCAAATCGTCACTTTTTGTGGGGTGTTATCCACAGGTGCTGTGTAATTCACCGTAAACGTTTCTGTATCAGTTCCGCATGAATTTACTGCGGTAAGAACAATCATATTCGTTCCGTTTGATAGAGTAACAGGTAAAGAAAAACTGCCATTGGTCAACGCAAAGTTTGATGGAATTACGTCTCCATTTACCATGCAAGTCATTGTTGCCGCATTCGCCACGTTGGCCGTGATGTTCAACACCGTCTGTTGCACTGTTTGTGCACTTTGAGTGGGATTAATTACTTGAATCGACGGTGGGTTGCACGGTGGTGTTGGGTTTGCCACAGGGCAAGGCCCGAGAACATCGCCGTGAGCTTGGTGTGCTGGCCATGAAGACAAGGGAATTTCGAGCGTTTGAGGATTTCCATTGTTTCCCGGAGGATAATGGCAAATCGTAATCATCTGCGGCGTATTGTTTACTGGCGCCGTGTAATTGAGTGTAATGGTTTCTGTTACAGATCCACAGCCATTCGTCGCTGTAAGGATGAACGTGTTCCAACCGTTCGCTAAATTCACTGTGTTTGAGAAGGCCCCATTCACAAATGAAAAGGACGTTGATCTTCCGTTCACCACATAACTGATCCCTTGATTGCTCGTGATGTTTGCAATACTTGCCGTGATTATAAAGTTCGTTTGATTGACCGTTTGACCATTCTGTGTAGGGTTTGTTACCTGAATGCTTGGCGGGTTGCATGGAGGAGTAGGGTTCACAACAGGGCATGGTCCAAGAACATCACCATGAGCTTGGTGCGCCGGCCATGCTGCCAAAGGAATTTCTATCGTTTGTGGATTTCCACTATTTCCTGGAGGGTAGTGACAAATGGTAATCATCTGCGGTGTGTTGTTTACCGGAGCAGTGTAGTTGATCATCACCGTTTCGTTCGCTGTACCGCAAGCATTCACCACCGAAATTGTGAAGGTATTCAAGCCCGTGTTTAGCGTAACATTTGCCGCGAAAAGTCCTGTTTGCGGGTTGAATGTAAGCCCCGTCAATGGGCGACCATTTTGCTGAATTGTAATGCTTTGTGCATTTGAAATATTCTGGAAAACCCCTGTCAACGCAAACAATGATGTATTCACCGTGGAGCCATTCATCGTTGGGTTGGTCATTTGAATGCTCGGCTGAACACATGGGGTGTAGTTGACATTGATTGTTTTAATGTCCGTTCCACAGCCATTCACCACGCTTACTGCAATCACATTCAATCCTTGGTTTAAGATTAAGCCTGTCTGAATTTGACCATTGGAAGTGTTGAGCGTAAAGTTGCTGATTGACTGACCATTCATGGTAATCGTCACACCTTGCTTGCTGGTGATGTTTTGTGCGACTGCTACCAATGAAATCTGCGGGTTCGTAAACGTCGCGTTGTTCATCGTTGGATTCGTGATGGACAATGTCGGAGGAACACAATTGTCGTAGTTAACGGTAATTGTTTCTGTATCCGTACCGCAGCCATTTGACGAAGTAATGACGATGGTGTTCACGCCTGGAATCAATCCAACATTTGCGGCGCCTATACCAGTAGTCGCGTTAAACGTGAATGAAGAGATGTTCTGGCCGTTCAACGAAATCAGCACATTTGCTTTTGCAGCAACATGTTGGGTTTTAAAACTAAATGGGAACGACGCTGTTCTAACGGTTAAGCTTGAGCTTGCTGGAGTCGTCACAGCAATTACTGGCATTTGACATGTTTTTCGAATGATGACGATTGACTTCACATCATTTCCGCAAGGCGTTGTTGCAGATAGCGAGATGACATTGTTGTTTTCCACCAAGTTGATTGTCGCGAAGAATTTACCCGATTGTATGTCAAATGAGAACGCATTGTTTGGAATGCCATTTACCGTAAACGTAAGATTATTGCGATCCTGTGCATGGTAAACATCTGCTTGAACCGTGTACGTCGTTGTTGAAACACTCGTATTTGTTGCTAGAGGATCGGTGAACAGTACAATTGGAGTCAAGCACGGTTGATAATTCACTGTCGTTACTTCAACATCGTTTCCACAGGTGTTTGACGCTGTGATTTCGATGGTGTTTGTGCCTTGTTGAAGCAACACATCTGCGTCAAAGCGATTTGATTGAGGCGTATAGCTAAAGTTCGTGGAAACGCTGCCATTCACTCTAAATACGATGGTATTGCGGTCGATGACATTCGTGATGGTTGCAGAAATGTGTGACGATTGGGATGCCGAAGCTGTATTTCCACTTGATGGTTGAATGTAGGTAACGACAGGAGAAACACATCCCTGTGTTGTGTTGTAATTGTTGATGTTCCCAGAGCCATTTGTGCCACCACCTGAAGTGTTGGTGCCCCCTGAAGTGCTTGTGTGATTCTTAAAACGGAAGTTGACAAAGAACGATGTGTAATGGTACAAGTCATTTCCAATGTGAATTGGGCTTTGTAATCCTTCGTAAAGGTCGTAGCCAGTAAATGTTGTTTTGTGCTCGATCCCAATTGTTGTGCGATTACCAACTTGGTAGCCAAGACCAAAACCAAGACTAGGCATGATTGATACTCTATATCCGTTAGTAATCGGTTCTTCATATATGCCATCCAAGGTATATGTTGAATCAAAAATATTATAGTAATCGGCGCGAAGATCTGACCACGTAAAGCCAATACCACCAAAAATATAGGGGTCGAAACCTGTGCGTTCACGAATGCGATTTCCATGAATCGCGAACTCAAGAGCTAATCTATGTTGCGTAGATTGAAAATTGTTTAGTCCATAAAACGAGTTGTTGCCCGCAGTATCAAGCGCAATTGTTGATGAATCAGCATCTTTTCCATACCATTCACCATACAAATATCTCGCTCTCAAATCGAAAACAAGGCGCTTACCGTAGTTGTAATTGAATGATTTTCCGAGCACAAATCCATAACCGACATTGGTTTGATTTTTTATATCTGATGTTTGCCATGTTCCGCCGACATTCAGTCCGAGGAACCATTTTCCACTGTTTTCGTAATCGATTTTTTGGGCAGTTGCGCCCATGATTGTGAGGAAAAAGAGGATCGAAAGTGTAACAATTCTGTTCATAGTCCTTATTTAATGTTGTGCCGCCGTTAGCGAAAGCTGTGCCAAAATTGGGAATAAAGCATTTAATATCGCCCAAATGCGCGCGACAATTTACGGATATTTGTTCTTTCTTGAGTGAAAATCCTTAATTTCAGCGAGAAATTCGGCGTATAAAGTTCACATGAGGACCCTTGTTATTTTCTTGTTAACGGCACTTTTTTCACACAGCGCGGTCGCTCAAAGTGACTATAATGTGTGTTCGCAGGCCTTGGAATTGTGCCCAAACGTGTCGGTTTCAGTCACGAACATCGGTGCCAATAAAACTGTTTGTCCAGGATGTGAAGACGATTTTAATTTCTGCTTCACGGCAAACAATACCATCTGGTTCACATTTACAACCAATGCCATCGGTGGAGCTGTTCAATTGGATTTTTCAAACCTTGTTTTTCAGCCCGGACTTGAAATTGGTACGGCGCTGCAAGCAACCATCTTAAGTGCAAGTATTCCTTGCGATGCCGCGTCTTATGCAGCTGTTGGAAATTGTGTTTCAAATGGATCAGCTCCTTTTACGTTGAATGCTGTGCTCAATCCATCTACAAGCTATTTTGTTGTTGTTTCGGGCGAATCACCAAGCCCAGGTATAACAAGCCCAGCTGAATGTACCTTTGACCTTATTCTAAGTGGTGCGGGTGTTGATCGTGCTGCAAGTTCGATTTCCATTTCAGCGAGTAACACAGTGATTTGTCCGAATGAACTCGTTACAGCAAGTGCTGGACTGAGTGCCTGTCCTGATTCGGGAACCTACCAATGGTTCATCAATGACACCCTTGTAGCAGTGACCACAGGCAGCATTTTTCAAACAAGTGAACTTTCCGATGGCGATGTGTTGACCGTTCAAAACAACTGTTATGCCCAATGTCCTGTTACAGTGACCTCTTCAGGAATCGTCATGTCAGTTTATTCTCTCTCGGTGAATGCCGGAGCAGATATCAACATCCAACCAGGAGAAAGTGTGCAGTTGAATGGTTCCTCGAGCAGTACGACTTTTGTTTGGAGCCCTGCTTTTGGCGTGAGTGATACCAACAGTCTAACGCCCTTTGTGAGTCCAGAAGTCACGACGGTATTTGCCTTGACAGCAACTGAAAATGGATGCACCCTTCAAGACCAAGTGGTGGTCAGTGTCGCTTCACCTCTATTCATTCCAAACACATTTTCTCCCGATAACGAGGGAACAAACGACACTTGGGAGATCCAAGGAATCAACATCTACACCGATTGTTTCGTAAAGGTTTTTGACCGTTGGGGCCAAGAGGTTTTTCAGTCCATTGGCTACTCAAGCAGCAAAGAATGGGACGGTACCCGCAATGGCAATCCACTGAATGAGGGAGTTTATTTTTACATCATCGAATTGCGCGATTCCGATGAACAGGTGTTTCACGGCAGCATAACTTTGGTGCGATGAAAGGAGGATTTCACATAGCGATGATGTCTTTCGTATTGCTGAGCACGGGGAAAATCTTCGGACAGCAAATCGCGCAGTATTCTCAATGGTCTTCGCATCAATTTGCACTGAACCCAGCGCATGCGGGCATCAAATCATGCATCGATGTGCATACGATTTACCGCACACAATGGGTTGGTTTTGGTGGCTCTCCGAAATCCGGGATGTTTACACTTTCTGCCCCCTTGACTTCAAAGCGCAAACAATACCTTTCAGCCAGACAGGGCATTGGGCTTCGTTTTGAAAGCGATCGCATTGGTCAATTCAACACCAACCGCCTCAATGCGGCTTATGCTGCCCACTTTAATTTTACGCGTGATACCCGCTTGTCACTTGGAATTTATGGTGGTGTGATTCAATTGGGTTACGATCCAAGCACGAGCACCACTATTGATCCCGACCCGACTGTCTTGAAAGAGGCCTCCTTCGTTGTTCCCGATGCCACCTTTGGCGCCTGGTGGAATGGACAAAATTATTACGTTGGATTGGTCCTCGATCACCTCATTGCATCTCGTTGGAAGGAAATTGGGATGACTTCAAAGTTTCATTTTCATGCCCTACTAAACGCCGGTTACCGCTTTCAGTTTAGCGAAAAGTTCACCTTGATTCCGGCTGTTCTATTGAAGATTCCAAGCCGTGGACCAGTCGCTCTTGACCTTCAAATGATGGCTGATTTAAACAATCAATTCAACTTCGGTCTAGGCTATCGAAACCAAGATTGTTTAATCTTTTTCGCAGGATTTAAATTAAATCAGCGGTTATCCATTCAATATTCGTTCGATGCCACTGTTTCGGCCCTTCGTAAAGCCAGCAGCAATAGCCATGAAATCTCTCTAAGTTTCAACACCTGTCGGAAAGCGAACCGCAGCACTTCGGCATGCCCCTTATTCGAGTAATTCGCGTTATTCAATTTTGAATGTGTATAAAAGCCCCTACTCAGCAACAAAGGCAAGGTATGAATTGAAGACCTTTGCATGACAAATACTTCCTCATGAGAAAATTACTTCCGATCGTGGCTGTGGCCATTTTTACAGCATGTGTTCCTTCAAAAAAATACAAAGAACTTGTTGAGCGCGAAAAAGTTTGCGCAGAAGAATTGGCGAAATACAAAAGCAGTGCTTTGGATAATGAGGGCAAAGCAAAAGATTTAGAATCCCGTTATGGGGTTTTAAAAAAGGAGGTAAGTGAACTTTCTGGCGACACCACAACGCTCGGACATGACTTCCGGATTTTACAATCTGAGTATGACAAACTACAAGCGCAGAGCGAATCCCTTGAGCGGTCATTTGATAAGTTGCGCAATTCAGGTGCTAAAGAAACGGCGGCACTTCAAGCGGAATTAGAGGCCAAAAATTTAGAGCTTCAGCGCAAAGAGGATGCCTTAACCACTTTAGAGAATGAACTGATCAACAAGCAAAAAATGCTTGAAGAACGCGAACAGCGTGTGAACGAATTGGAAGAGGCCATTGCCAGAAAAGATGAAGCAACGAAATTGCTGAAAGCGAAAGTGGCCAGTGCCTTGAAAGGGTTTGAGAGCCAGGGGTTGACAGTTGTTCAGAAGAATGGGAAAATTTATGTCAGCATGGAGGCGAAGTTATTGTTTGCCTCAGGAAGTACCGTTGTTGAAGCGAATGGAAAGAAAGCACTTATCGAGTTGGCGAAGGTCCTTGAGAATGAAAAAGACTTGGAAATCATCGTTGAAGGTCACACAGATACAGACAAATTAGTGAGTGCATCACATCCTAGCTCCAACTGGGAATTGTCGGTGTTGCGTGCAACTTCGGTGATTGATATTTTGCTTTCCAACTCAAAAATGAACGCCGCGCACTTGATGGCCGCTGGTCGCTCTGAGTTTCACCCTGTTGATCCTGCAGACAAGGCAAGAAATCGCCGCATTGAAATCATCATCTCGCCAAACTTGAGCGAATTGTTTGAGATTATTTCGAACGATTAAAGGGCAACTTAATTGGATCATAAGATTGGAAGTTTACTGAAAATCTCTTTGTAATCCTTATTTTTGAGAGATGCCCGTCCAAAATGACCAACTGCAACTCAAACTGAAAACGCTTCCTGAAAAACCGGGTGTTTACCAGTATTTTGACAGTGCCGGAACAATCATCTATGTTGGGAAAGCCAAGAACTTAAAGAAACGCGTCACCTCCTACTTCACGAAAACACCAGAAAACGGGAAGACCTATTTGCTCGTGAAGCGCATTGTCGACATGCAGTACATCGTGGTGGACACAGAGCTCGACGCCCTCTTGCTGGAGAACAACCTCATCAAGAAATACCAACCGAAGTACAACATTCAACTGAAAGACGACAAAACCTACCCTTGGATTTGCGTAAAAAACGAGCCCTATCCACGCGTATTTTCAACGCGATATTTAGTCCGCGACGGCTCTAAATATTTCGGGCCCTATCCCAGCGGAAAGGTGATGCAAACGCTGCTTTCCCTCATTCGTGAGCTATATCCCCTCCGCAATTGTGCCTTGGATTTGTCAGATAAAAAAATCGAAGAAAAGAAATACAAGGTATGTTTGGAATATCACATCGGGAACTGTTTAGGACCTTGTGTTGGTGCAGAAACGACCTCGACCTACACCGATTACATCACTCAAATCGAGTATTTACTCAAAGGAAATAGTCAATCGGTGATCCGTGTCTTGAAACAACAAATGCTCACTCACTCCGAAAAATTTGAGTTTGAACAAGCCCAAGCCCTGAAGGTAAAAATTCAGAATCTAGAACATTTTCAAGCCAAAAGCACCATCGTTTCACCGAGCATTCATGAGGTAGATGTCTGCACCTTGCTTGAAGAAAATGACGCGGCTTTCGTTAATTATTTGGTGATCCACAATGGCTCCATCATCCACGCCTACACTGGGGAGGTAAAGAAAAAACTAGACGAAACGCGGGAAGAAATTCTTGGTTATGTGTTGCCCGAACTGCGCGCACGGTATGAAAGCAGTTCCAAAGAAGTCGTCACAGAACTCGCGCTTGATCTTACATTCCCCGATTTTAGTGTGCATGTGCCTCAGCGTGGGGATAAAAAACAGTTGGTTGAACTCTCGCTGCGCAACGCCAAATTTTACCGACTCGACAAAGCCAGACAAGAAAAAATTATTGACCCAGAAAAGCACAGCAAGCGGATCCTTGAGCAAGTCAAAAAGGACTTTCGATTGGCTGAATTGCCCGTTCACATGGAATGCTTCGACAACTCCAACATTCAAGGAACGAATCCTGTTTCTGCCTGTGTGGTATTTCGAAATGCCAAACCAAGTAAAAAAGATTACCGCCACTTCAATGTGAAAACGGTAGTTGGGCCCGATGACTTTGCGACGATGGAAGAGGCTGTCTTTCGCCGCTACCGACGAATGCTAGATGAGGGTCAAAGCCTACCGCAACTGATCATTATTGACGGAGGCAAAGGACAATTGAGCGCTGCCTTGAAAGCACTAGAACAGCTTGAGCTTCGCGGAAAAGTGGCCATTGTAGGCATTGCCAAGCGGCTTGAAGAGATTTTCTTTCCAGGCGATTCCTTGCCCATTTACATCGACAAACGCTCCGAAAGTCTAAAGGTTGTTCAATTCATGCGCAACGAGGCACACCGCTTTGGGATTACCCATCACCGCAACCGCCGTAGCAAAGGTGCACTCACCTCAGAGATCACAGAAATTGCCGGTATCGGACAGAAAACGCAAGAAGCTCTCATGAAACATTTCAAGACCGTTTCTGCCATTAAAAAAGCTAGTCTTGAGGAGTTAACAAAAGTGGTGGGGACGTCGAAAGCAACGATTATTTTGGAGCGAAATGGCTTTGGGGAAGGCGACAGTGACTAGTGGTCTAGAGTACGAAATCTTCCACATTGTCAGGGGTAATCACTGAAAATTGAGCCGTTGGATACCCATTGCGAAACGCAAGAGGGCAGCGAACTGATTTTTGAGCATTCCACTTAAATTCAAAGGCACTGATCTCGCCATTCGACTCCTCCAAAAAATCTATTTCTTGCCGAGATTTTAACCTCCAGAAATATGTATTCTTAAACGCTGAACCATATTCATTCTGCTTGTAGCGTTCCGACATCAGAAAGTTCTCCCACAGGATCCCAATATCTTGTCGCGTTTCCGCAGGTGAAAAATTAGCAATTAGTGCATTTCTTACTCCATTGTCTACGAAGTAGATTTTTTTACTCGTTTTCAATTCATTTCGCAAATTTCTACTGAAACTACCTACTCGAAAAATAACAAAACACTTCTCAAGCAATAAAATGTATTTCTCAACGGTTTTTGAATCCATGGAACACAGCTGTGCCAATTCATTGTAAGACACTTGAGAACCGACTTGAAAAGCCAGTGCTTGCAACAACTTAGTGATGCGGTCGGGCTTTTGGATGCCGTCCCAAGACAAAATATCTTTGTACAGATAACTGTCTGTCAATAATTTCAAGCGCTCTAGTTCTTGTCCAGGAAAATTGACAATCTCTGGATAATATCCGAAAACCAAACGGTGTAAAAGTTGCCGTTTTTCTTCCATCAATCCATGATGATTCGCCATTTCTTTAAACGAAAAAGGAAATAATTTATATTCCCATTTCCGGCCTGTTAATGGTTCATTCAAGGAGTTTAGCAATTCAAACGCAGAACTTCCAGTGGCGATTAGCTGCACATCTTTCAAGGTATCGATGATGCGCTTCATTTTCAGTCCAATATCCTTGATCCGCTGTGCTTCATCAATGATCAGAATTTTTTTATCCCCCAACAAGGATTGTATTCTTAAGGCGCTAACCTGCTCATTGAAAATTTGTTGAACATCATAATCATCCCCATTCAACCATAGCGCACTTTCCTGTACATTAACAAGGTGCTTTAATAAAGTCGTTTTTCCAACCTGGCGTGGCCCTAAAATAATAATCGCTTTTCCTTGGAAAAACTTTTGCTGCACATCCTCTTGGATTTGACGCTGAATCATGGCTTTTTTGTCAAAAATAGAACTTTTTCGGAATCAAATCCAAGAAAGTCATGACTTTTTCGGAATCAAATCCAAGAAAGTTACTTTTTTACCTTCTTTCCGAAGATAAATTCGAGGTATTTTTCCTCCTGAAATGATGGATTGTAGGATTCAGCTTGCTCGAGGGCTGACTTCAATTGTCCTTGATTAACCAGTGCTTTTTCAAGATCCGAACGAAACGTTTCCAATCTATAGGAAGCAGCATGCCTTAAGTCCAACCATTCTTCGATAAAGTCCGCATGCACCAAGAGTGGAATTTTATACCCCAAAGCCACATTCAAGGCCCCTGGAATTTGATTGCGAAAATACTCCTTGGCACTTTCTGTTTCTGGATGCACCAAGGGCCAGATGAAATCCGATTGTTTCACCATACGATCAAACTCCTTTTCATCCACAAAATGATCATACATGTTGACGTGATCGAGTAGCTCGTTTTCTCGAAGTGTTTCTTTAAACTGCTGAACACCTTCATTGTTCGGGTCGCTTTTACCTAAAAACACAAAGTGAACATCTGCATCCACCAGCTGTTTCATTAAGCCAACACTTCCTGCCAAATCTTTGCGGCGATTTTCAACTCCACCGATGATGGTTATCTGCTTGCTTGATCTCCTTTCTTCGGGTGAAGTATCAAAGGATGGAAATCTCAAGGGATAGAATGATGTGATTCTTTGTTGAGCTGATGTTTGAATCTGTGTCAAGAAAAAGTCGTTGAGCACAAAATATTTCTTGATTTTTTTGGAAATTACTCTCTGGGTGAAACTACCATTGAATTTCCTCAAGGTATGAATGATTCCAATAAATTCCGTTGACTTCTTCGCCGTTAAACAAAGGTTTCGCACATGTCCTCCCTGGGCTGTATTGAGAATCACCTTGCGTATGTTGTGTGATTCAAAGTAAGCATTCAAGCGGCGCATCGTTAAGAAGTCGGCAAGTGCGCCTTGGGCCAATTTCACGGAATAAAAAACATCCACCAAGGCATGAAAAGAGGTGTTCCGCTGCCAAAGTTCTTCGGTGCCAATAAAATAAACTCGACAACCACGCTGCTTGAGGGCAAAAAACTGTGATAAAAGACACTCATCGTGTGAGCCTCCAATCTCGATCACTGCTACATTTTTCACCTCGCTCATACCGCTATTAACATTTCGCTTTTCGTAAGCTTTTCAGGACAAAGTAAACAAAAAAAGTCCCCTTTCTATATTTGTAGTGTGAGACTGATGAAGCTTTTTGCACTCTGCATGCTCGTCCCAGTGATTGGGTCCTTTACCCCCCTGCCTAAAAAGGAGAAGATTATTATCGTCATCGACCCTGGGCATGGCGGCAGTGATCCCGGACATATGTCTGAGATGAAAAACATCCAGCCCGAGAAGACATTAAACCTATTGATTGCCAAAAAATTCGGCGCCTACATCGAACAAAACCTCAAGAATGTCACCATCATTTATACCCGCACGGACGATAGTTTTCCAAGTTTAGATGACCGTGTTGCAAAGGCCAATTCAGTAGGTGCAGATTATTTCATTTCTGTGCACTGCAATGCCAACGACCGAAAAACTGTTCATGGCACCGAAACACATGTGCATACGATGAGTTCAAAAAAATCCGTTGGACTTGCACAAGAGTTTGAAAATGAATTCTCAAAAAAAGCAGGAAGGCATTCGCGTGGCGTTAAAGACACGGAAGACCGAGAGCATTCCTTGCAAGTGTTGAAATACACACAGATGACAGGTGTTTTGGTTGAATGCGGCTTTCTCACCAACGATACAGAAGCGCAATACCTCAATACTGCCGCAGGTCAAGATGTGCTTGCTTCTGCCATGTACCGCGCATTGAAAACCTTCATTGTACAGGAGCATCCGAGTATTAGTTTCATAAAAACGCCACCGACGAACAACACAACGCTTACGGTTAGTGGTGCCGCTGGGAATGAAACAGGCGCCTATGTCATCCGTATTATGTCCTCAAAGGGTGAGATAGACACGGGTCACGAAAGTTTCAAGAAGTTGGGAATGCCCGTTACCCGCCGCAAGGTTGAGGGCGAGACCCAATACAAATTCCAATATACCGTTGGCACGTATGCCAACAAAGACGCCGCCAATAAAGACTTAGAAAAAGTCAAAAATAGCGGGTTTAAGGATGCGTATGTGATTCGCTTGTAACGAACGACAAACGCTTCGTCAACGCCTTTAAATCGGGCAATGAACTATATTTTTTTCGGATCGGTGCTTTGAAGAATAAATTGTTTCTTTATATTTGCATTCGCTTTTTAAGCAAAAACAACCGAAATTCCTCCTTAGCTCAGTCGGTTAGAGCATCTGACTGTTAATCAGAGGGTCCTTGGTTCGAGCCCAAGAGGAGGAGCAGAAAAAGGTCATCGAAAGGTGACCTTTTTTACTTTTTAATAAAATTTTGTCCCTGACGGAGAACTAGCTCAGTTGCTTAGAGTCCCGCACCTGCGGGATTAATCAGAGCAAGCCTTGCCATCCCAAGAGGAGGAGCAGAAATAG
>CAMBMC010000045.1 GCA_945868555.1 Chitinophaga pinensis
TTCTCCGACAAATGCACGAACGAACGATACAAACAACATTAAACTGAGCACATGGAACGACTGTGGCAAATATTCTCATTCAATGAAAAAGAACCGCTGATCTTCACGCAATTGGACTTCTGGCTTTTCTTCTTGGCGGTGATGATCATCTTTTCTATGATTCACAAACACTTCTTGGTAAGGGGTATTTTCCTGACAGCTGTTTCCATATTCTTTTACTTCAAAACCTCTGGATTGTTTGTCATTCTGTTGTGCATCAGTCTCGTAGGGAATTACTTTTTTGGCAAGTGGGTACATGACGCGCAGCGTGAGCGTTCGAAGAAATGGATCATTGGGATTGGCGCATTTCTAAATCTCGCCGTTCTCGCCTACTTCAAGTATTCGTACTTTTTCACCGACTCCTTCAATGAAATGTTCCATACCGACTTCAAGGTATTCAATCACCTCGCATACATGGGAAATTCATTCTTTGGTGAGGGAAGTTTCAATGTCGACAAAATCATCCTTCCCGTAGGTGTCTCCTTCTTTACATTTCAGAGTATTTCCTATTTTATCGACATCTATCGAAAGGAAATTGAGCCCGTAAAGAACTTCTTCGATTACACCTTCTTTGTGACCTATTTCCCTCAGCTCGTTGCCGGACCTATCGTTCGTGCACGCGATTTCATTCCTCAAATTCGTCAACCCTTTGCTCTAGATAAAGATGCATTCAGTTGGTCAATCATTCAGATTGTCAAAGGTTTAATAAAGAAAATTGTATTGGCAGATTACATCGCGGTTCACTTTATTGATAAAATTATTGATACACCAGAAGCCTATCCTGGTTTTGTGAGTGTTTTGGCGATGTGGGGATATTCATTGCAAATTTATGGTGATTTTTCAGGTTACACAGACATTGCCATTGGACTTTCCCGTTTGATGGGATTCAATCTACTCGAGAATTTCCGTTCACCCTATAAGGCCGTAAGTGTAGCTGATTTCTGGAGAAGATGGCACAAATCATTGGGTTCTTGGCTTCGTGATTATCTCTACATTCCCTTGGGGGGGAACAAGACAGGCGGTTTTGGAACCTATATCGCTACAGCTATCATATTTGTCTTTTTAATATTCATTACCCAATGGTACGAACTAATTTATGTGTATTTGGGTTTAAGCGTCGTATACATTTTAGGCGTGCTTTTCATCCCAAACTTCAAGCAGTATGTTCACCGCGATTTGAATTTATTGATCACCATGGTCGTAGGTGGATTGTGGCATGGCGCGAGTGAAAATTATGTGATTTGGGGGGCGATGAATGGGGTAGCTTTAGTCATTTATAATTACTGGCGTAAAATTTCACCTTACGAAAACTCAACATGGTTGGTTGTACATTTTTGGAAAATCTTCCTTACATTCAACTTCATCACATTTACGCGTATTTGGTTTCGATTCGAAGACGAAGGTGCGCCAATGGCAATGCTAAACCATGTCTGGAATCACTTTGATTTTACTTTCGAAACCTTCACAAAAGTTCTTTGGACCTATCAAAGCGTATTTTGGGTAATACTTTTAGGATTTATTGTCCATTGGCTCCCCGACCGCGTCAAACTGATGTGGGAGAAACTCTTCAGTCGATCACCAATCCCTGTACAAGCGCTGGCTGTAGCAATTATCGTCATTCTGATGTATCAAGCCGTCTCAGACACGTTTAAACCTTTTGTGTACTTTCAGTTTTAAATTGATTCTTCATCCAAAGCGGCAATATTTTCAGAGAAGAAAATCATCTTCGCACTAAAGCCTTCATTGTTTGCTGATTTGAATTCCAATTTCCCTTTAAAGGAAAAGGTGCGTTCCTCAATGCTGTTCAAGCCTACACCTTTTCTCAACTGTTTGGAATCGATTCCTTGCCCATTATCTTGATAAAAAGCATTGAATTTTCCGCCATCAATAGAAATATTTAAGCGTGCTTCAGATGCTTTGGCATATTTCAAGGTATTATTTGTCAATTCCTGTGCGATTCGGTAAAAGTTGATGCTAAAGCCAGAATCAAGAATGAGTTCTTCCGGAGCCTCGAGAATAAATTGCACCTCAGCTTGAGAATTATTGAGTTTCTCAAAGTATGAATTCAAACTTGCGCTCAAACCAGAGATTTTCAATTCAGACGGATATAAGTCTCTGCATATGCGACGCAAATCATCGATGGCATTTTTTGTTGTTTCAGAAAGCAGTGATAAGTTCGAATTGGACGAGTCTTTTTCTGACTCATGTCCGAGCAGTAGGTTCATAACTGTTAGTGTTCCTCCCATGCTGTCGTGCAGTTCACGTGAGACGCGCAATTTTTCATTTTCAGCAGATTGCAGCGCCGCACGGTTCAATGCTGCTTTACGTTCTCTCTTCTCCCTTCTGCGTCTGGCATTAATCAGGAAATAAGAGACGATGCTGATAGATATAAAGGCCACTAAAATGATATAAATCGCATTCTGCAAGCGAAGATTTCTTACTTCAGCCCGTTTCTTCGAAAGCTTCAAATCATTAATTAGTTTTGTTCGCCGGAGGTCGTCATAGCGTTCTTGGCTCTCAATAACGGCTTCGCTTTGTTCGGTATTGAGTCGTTTCAGCTCTCGTTGGGCGTATTTCGCGTAATAATCTCGGCTTACTTGATAATTTCCTTCGTGGTAGTAATAATCGCTGAGCGTTAGATTCATCTCAGGAATCATCTTGTAGCCAATGAGTTCATTGGAATACAGAGCAACTGCTTTGTCTAAATATTCTTTTGCTTTCGCCCACTGCGAGGTTTCCATAAATATGGCAACGAGGTTATTGTAGGTTGAAACCAAATCCTCGAAAGCAAGCTTTATAGAATACAATTTGGCACATTCTAGAAAGTACTTTTCTGCCTTGTTGTATTCTTTCAAATTCAAATACGCAGCAGCGATATTATTCAGTAGAATTAACGATTGTTCACTTTCACGATCATTTAAAAAACGCAAAGATCGATTAAACAATGAAATTGCACGCTTCATACTATTTCGATTACCTTTACTATAGGCAATTAGACCTTGACCGTTCAATGCCGAAGACACAAGCGAAGAATCTACTATTTTTAAGGCTACTTTGTATGTTTTCGAGTAATAGCGAATGGCATAATTTGTATTTCCTAAAAACTTATGTGCATTTCCAAGCATTAAAAATGACTTAGCTTCAATGTCGTCTTCAATTTTCTCGATTGAAATTGCTTTATGCAGACATTTCACAGCCCTACCTATATCTTCATTTAGGTAATGGACAATCGCTTCCTCAAATAAGATTCGGGCTTTAAATTTTTCATGACCACTTTTAAGCAACGCTTTTTCTCCGTAACTGAGCGCAGATTCGTAGTCGCCATTCGTTCGAAAATACTTTATTTTTAACGCATCAAACGCACATAGATTCTCACATTCGCTCTGAAAGCAACTTTTTTCGTAGCGATGAACAAGATGTTGAGCGTCAGAATTTTGAAGAAAAGAAGCTTCTATTTCTAGAAGCAGCTTTGTGCACGTTCGTTGACCAAATCCAACATAAAAAAAGCCAAGAAATAAACTAAATACAACTGTTTTAATCAAAATGGATTGATGTCTTTCACAATTACGCGAGGATTTGGTTTTCTCGTTGGTTGACCAGCAGGCTGAATTACAATCTGAAATTCAACGTAATTGAAAATGGTTGATTTCGTTGGTTTCGGCAAATTAAATTTACAATCAGCAGGGCTTTCTGCAAGCAAATTAATCAGCACAACGATACCATTGTAAGTACCATCAGTCGTATATCTTGCATCAATAGAACTGACTTTTATAGCCAAACTATCCATAGAGCCATTTATTGTTAACGAATTTTTAAAGCTAGAATCCCATTTTATTGTAACATTCATGGTCGATGAAGTCAACGCGAGTAAGTCTGTTCCCATAGTTTTATTTTTCTAGGTTAGTTCCCAAAATTACAATTTTCATCATGCAACATAATTATTTGAACAAATTTAATTTCTAGTATTATATGAAATTTACGATGAATAAATTGTTTTACCCACTAAAAAAAAATACCTTAAACTCACATTTGTTTAAGAAAGGTCTTTTCACAACTAATTTTCCTCCCAGCCTTTGAATACTCACTTGAAGGGCTTGTAGGTCTCGTTTTTTCTGATTTTCAGAAAGACCACTTTCCGAATAATGCAACTCAAACCCTTTGTTCAGTTTTCGCAATGACACGACAACTTCCTTGGCGCTTGAAGAAAGCAACGCATTTTGTATAAGCTCCTCAACGCTCCTGTAAATGGGTAATTGTAGGTCTTTGTCACATTCCTGAACATCCGTAGTCAAGCAAAAAGCAAGGTCGGTGGACTTTTCATTTGTTCGCCGAATCAATGCGTTTAAACTTGCCAGCCATCCTTCCGTGTTGATTTCACGAGGATACAAGACATCGCTTATTTTTCGGATTTCGTGTATGGCGTTTTTGGAAGTCCTCTTAAGTTCTGCCAAATGCTGATTTTCTGGAGATTTGTCATGTTCATGCACTGCCATCATGTGCATGATCGATAGGGTTGCTTGAAAATCGTCGTGTAATTCACGTGAAAATCGAAACTTCTCGTTCTCCCTCGCAGTAAATGCAGCTCTGTGCATTAGTAGTGAACTTTTTTCACGTTCAATTCTCCTACGATACAAAACGATAACCGAGATACTCACAACCAGAAGTACGAACCACAACACTGCCAAAAGTAAATTATTCTGTAATTTCAAGGCATCAGCTCGGTGCTCCTTATTGGCCATAAGCAACTTTACGAGATGTTTTTCTTTGCGTTCAACTTCATACAAGCGCTGAATTTTCTGCTGCGCAAGTTCGTTTTGTTTCCGCGCCTTTTTCATTTTCTCGGCAACAACGCTCCTTAGGATGTCGGCTCGATGACGTTCATCAATGTGTCTGCTATACGTATCCAATTCAAGTGGTACAAAAACTGTCGGATCGTCATCATCTGGCACGAGCATATCGGTTGCCCGAAATAGACCGGAACAAAAGATAAACACAATAAGACAATACACTCGAAACATTCGTTTACGAAATGTGGTAGTCTAGAACGTATAAAAAACCAATACAATCGCTACTCATCACTATGGGAAATTTTAAATAATTGAAAATCAAAACCAAGATGAAAAAGGTATGTATTCCAAAATCAATACTGCCAAAATTCCAATATTGAAAATACTTAAAAACATCCTTAACGCCTAATTTTCCGAATGATTTTTATTATTTGATCAGGTTGGTGGTGATTTTTGCAGAGAGCAAACAAAGAGGAATACTCGGACCAGGGTGAACACTTCCACCACAGAAATATAGCCCTTTGATTGACTTTGAAAAATTGGGATGGCGCATGAACGCAGCGAACTTATTGTTTGAGCTGTTGCCATAGATTGCTCCAAATGCGGATGACGTTCTATTTTCAATGACTCTTGGATCAAAAACCATCTCGCACTCGATCAATGAACGTAAATCAGTACCAAGCATACGGTCCACCTTCCGAATAATAGCCTCACGTGCTTGATCGATGAAGGCGTCCCAATCTTGACCTTGGTTGTTGGGAACATTGATGAATGAAAACCAATTCTCACAACCTTCTGGTGCATCATCAGGTGAATGCTTTGCAGTGATATTCACATAGATCGTAGGATCATGATAGATTTCCTTTTTCTCAAAGATGGTATCAAATTCGGCTTTGTAGTCTTCAGCAAAAAGTATGTTGTGTAAAGTCAATTGCTCAAACTTTCCTTTAATTCCCCAATAAAAAATAATCCCAGAGCTTGACTTTGGTTGATCCAATGTTCGCTTCGGTTTTTTCGCCGAAGGAATGAGTTTATGGTAGGTGTTGTAAACATCCATGTTGGAAATCACAAGATCAAAAGCATGACTTTCGTGATCTGTTCTCACTCCTTTTGCGCGTTTGTTTTCCAATAGAATTTCTCTCACAGGTGTTGAATAGAGAAACTCAACACCAATATCTTTGGCTAACTTTTCCAATGCTTTGGTGATGGAGACCATTCCTCCTTCTGGGTAATATGCGCCACGTTCAATTTCGACGTGAGAAATGACATTCAATGTTGCCGGAGCCAAGAAAGGACTTGAACCATTGTAGGTGGAATAGCGATTGAACACTTGCACCAAGCGTGGGTCTTTGAACGCTTTTTCATTTGCACCGTTCATCGTGTCAAAGGCGCCAATTTTTCCGAAATTCAGGATTCCTTTGGCCACTGCCTTGGTGAAAAAGTTCTTAGGTACATGCAAGGAGTTGTGCAAAAATACCTCATCCGTTAGATTGTACATTTCCTCTGTTTTCTCGAGGTACTTGAAGATATCCTCTTTCGAATCTATTGTACCATTGGCCATGGATTGCGCATAAGCTTCCTTTCCATTCACACCTTCTAGGGTAGATCCATCTTCAAAAAAATAGCGGTAAACGGGATCGAGTCGTTCGTATCGAAAATAATCTCGTGGGTTCTTGCCTGAAAGCGTAAACAGTTCATCGGCAAATTGAGGCATGGTAAATACGGAAGGTCCCATATCGAAGCGATAACCCTGATTGCTTTCACTGGACAATTTACCGCCTGGAAATGAATTGGCTTCAAAAACGGTTACACGATATCCCTTATTTCGCATGCGAATCGAAGCCGCTAGGCCAGAAACTCCAGAACCAATTACAGCACAACTTTTTCCATTTTCCTTTCTCATCTTTTACACTTTACACTTATCTCTATAAAAAATGAACGTGAAAAAAGTTCCCAAAATGGACTAAATACTATTTGGATTGATCTAATTTTCGCACCATTGTCAAGATAGTTGCTAGGGCAACAGTCTCCCCTGTCTCGTCATAGACATCAACCAAGAACTTCACAATTCCTTTGGCAATATCGTCTTCTGAACGTTTTTCTTGGTCCACTTTTTCTTTCACAGTAAATCGAACACCAAGTGTTGCTCCAGGATATACAGGCTTCGTAAAACGTGCTTCGTCTAGTCCATAGTTCAACAAAACTGGGCCTTTCTTCGGGTCAACAAACAATCCAGCCGCCTTAGATAAAACGAAATATCCATGTGCCACTCTTCGTTCAAAAATAGTTCCTTCCAAAGAGGTTGCATCCATGTGGGCATAGAAATTATCCCCTGAAACATTGGCGAAATTGACAATATCCGCATCAGTTACGGTATGTTTGTGTGTAAACACGGTTTCGCCAACAAGCAACTCTTCGAAGTGCTTTCTAAACACATGAGGATTTGCCTCAGGCATTTCAGCACCCATTTGAAATTGCTGGGTAATCTTGGTAATTGTGGTTGGATGACCTTGAATTGCGGTGCGTTGCAAGTAATGCAGAACTCCACGTTTTCCACCCATCTCTTCACCTCCTCCGGCACGACCCGGACCACCATGTGTTAACAATGGCATCGGCGAACCGTGTCCCGTACTTTCCTTTGCACAGTCTTTGTTCAACACCAAAATACGTCCATGCATACTTGCGGCATTTACCACATATTCCATGGCTTCCTCGTCACTTGGCGTCACGATGGATGATACCAAAGATCCCTTCCCCATTTTCGCTAACAAGATCGCCTCATCCAAATTCTTGTAAGGCATTACCGTTGCCACTGGTCCGAATGCTTCTATATCGTGCACATCCGTTTGATTGAACGGATCATTGTTTCGGAATAAAATTGGAGAGAAAAATGCACCATCTTGAGCATCCGCGCCAATCACGTCGCATTGATTCATATCGCCATAAACAATGGATTGCGATTTCGCCAAAAGCTCAACATTTGCACGTACACGTTCCACTTGAAGTTTAGATATCAAGGCGCCCATTCTCACACCCTCCACCGATGGATCGCCAATTTTAGTGCTTGCCAATCGGGCTGCAATCGCTTTTTCTACCTCATCGATGCGGTCTTCCGGAACAATAATTCTTCGAACAGCAGTGCATTTCTGGCCAGCTTTAATGGTTATTTCTTTTACGGTTTCTTTAATGAACAAATCAAATTCCACTGTTCCAAGAACAGCTTTTTCACCCAAAATTGTAGCATTCAAGGAATCTGCCTCTAAATTAAAGGCAACACTCTCAGCTGCAATTCTGGGATGAGCCTTCAGCATCTTTCCCGTTACTGCACTACCTGTAAAGGTTACCACATCTTCCGATGTTACATGATCGATGATTCCACGACCTAAACCGCAGATCAACTGCAAGGAACCTTCAGGTAAAATTTTAGAATCAATGATGTCGCGCACGACAACCTCAGTTAAGAAGCAGGTAAATTCAGAAGGCTTAACAATCGCTGGAACCCCTGCCATTAAGTTCACTGCGATTTTCTCCAACATTCCCCAAACAGGAAAGTTAAAAGCATTGATATGTATGGCGACACCCTCACGAGGCACCATGATGTGGTGACCGATAAATGTTCCATTTTTTGACAAAGGCGCAGCAACACCATCCACATAATAGGGAAGATCTGGAAATTGTCGTCGCAATGAGGCGTTTGAGAACAAGTTCCCTATTCCACCTTCAATATCAATCCATGAATCAACGCGAGTTGCACCTGTCCAAGCACTAACTTGGTAGTATTTTTCCTTTTTTTCCATCAGGTACAGAGCAAGTGCTTTCAACATTCTTCCCCTTTCCTGAAATGTCATTTTACGCAACGTGAAACCGCCTGTTCGCTTCGCATAGTTTGAAATGTCAGAGAAATCAAGCCCTGCGCTTGATACTTCACCTATTTTCTGACCATTGATGGCATGGAACAATTCAGTTTCTACTCCTGTCCCGTCAGTCCATTGACCTAAGACATAATTTTGATAGCGTTGCATGTTCTAGAATTTAAAGGTTAAAAATAAAGAATGTAGGGGAATAAGAGCGCATAAAAGATGAGGAATAAACTCAGAATTAAACAATTCAACAAATCACCTTTTAGCAAAAAATAAATACATTTATCTCAATTAAAGTGACTAATTTAAGGCCACTAATGAATTGATAATGAATCGGATTATCTTACTACTCCTGTGCATGTTAAGCATAGTGGCCCAAGGTCAAAATGACCTTAGACAATTGATTAATGATGGAAATAATGTTCGCTTTTCAACTAAAGTAAGGATAAAGGCTTTACACAAAGCGGCAGATTTGATTATGAACTCAAATCCGGACAGCTCTTCTATTCTCTTAGACTCAGCATTTTCATTAATCTCTAAGGCCACAAGCACTGAGTTTCGACAAGCCAACCATTTGATTCGAGCGAAAATCTTTCTCATCCAAGGTATTTACCCCAAGGCATTGGATTACGCCCAAAAGTCATTGAAATTGTCCGAAGAACTGAATAAAAAACGACTTATTTCGGACTGCTACAGTGTAATTGGTCAAATTTTCGAACGTAAAGAGAACAATACAAAAGCCGCAGAATACCATAAAAAAGGCTTGCGAATTAATCGAGAACTTGGAGATTCAATTCGCATTTCAAACTCACTAAGTTTGCTTGGAAACATCTATGGTGCAACAAATCAATATAAGGTTGCACTTCGGTTTTACCACGAAAGTTTAAGTTACATCGACAGCAAGAAGAATGCTGAACAAGCAGGTGTCGTCTATGGAAATATAGGGTATGTCAATTACGAACAAGGTCTTGAAGCACTCAAGAAAAAGAAGGATGCATCGAATTATTTCGCACAAGCTATTGAAGCATCACAAAAAGCGAAATCGATTTTTCAATCCATGAATAACCGTAGATTTCAAATTATTGCTGAACTGAACATCGGACTCGTTTACAACGAACTGAAAGACTTCAACACAGCAAAAAAGTGGTGTGCTTCGGCGTACAATACAGCAGCTGAGTTGAAAATTCCACCACTAGAAAGAGATGCTTGTGACTGCCTCTACAAAAGTAACAAAGCACTCGGCAAGAACAACGAGGCTTTAAACTTTTTCGAAATTTACAAAAACTTGAGTGATTCCATCGAGAATCTTGACAATGAGCGATCCATGGTGGAGAAAGAGTTGAACTTCAATTATGAAAAGGAGCAATTGGCGGATAGTTTACAATATGCTCAAAAAGAAATAGTCACTGAATCACGCATTCAAAGACAGCAAATAGGACTCATCTCATCAGTTGGAATATTATTGCTGATCATCGTGCTGATGGTGGTTGTAGTTCGCGGGAAGAAAAGGTCTGACGAGTTGTTGTTGAACATCCTACCCTATGAAACAGCTCAAGAACTAAAGAAAAAAGGCCAGGCAGAGACAAAGAATTTCGAAAATGTAACGGTTCTATTCACTGATTTCAAAGGTTTTACTACCATTTCTGAACTACTAACACCAAAGGAATTGATCACTGAAATAGATACCTGCTTTAAAGGGATAGACCGCATCATGTCAAAATATGGAATTGAAAAAATTAAAACCATTGGAGATGCTTACATGGCCGCGGGTGGACTTCCAAAAGAAAATACGACTCACCACATTGATGTCGTGATGGCTGCCGAAGAGATTCTACTATTAATGGCTGAACTCAAGCGAGAGCGCATTGAGAAGAACTTGCCTTATTTTGACATTCGCATTGGTATTCATTCAGGGCCTGTAATTGCAGGTATTGTTGGCATCAAGAAATTCTCGTACGACATCTGGGGAGACACGGTGAACACTGCTTCACGCATGGAGAGTAGCGGAGAAGTGAATAGAATCAATCTTTCGGGAGCCACACATGAATTGATTAAGGACCTTTATGAATGTGAATATCGCGGGAAAGTCGAAGCAAAAAACAAGGGGAAAATTGACATGTACTTTCTCAAAAAGAGAATAAGTTAGCTCCCGAATTTATACAAAAACAAACTCCTCCTCATGCCTACTGATGTAGTCGAGCAGTTCCATGACTTCATTCAAATCTGTTGATGTCACCAACTTCATTCGAAATTCCTTGAAATGAGAAATTCCTTTGAAATAATTGGTGTAGTGACGCTTCATTTCAGCAATTCCGAGCACTTCACCTTTCCAGTTGACTGACATTTGAAGGTGGTCGCGTGCTGCCTCTACACGTTCTGTCAACCCTGGAGCTGCCAAATGTGTGCCCGTGGCCATAAAGTGCTTTATTTCGTTGAAAACCCAAGGGTATCCAATACTCGCGCGGCCAATCATGATTCCGTCGACACCGTAGCGCTGTCTGTATTCCACTGCTTTTTCTGGGGTATCTATATCTCCATTTCCAAAAACAGGAATGCGCATGCGCTGGTTGTTTTTCACTTCTCCGATCAAGGTCCAATCTGCATCGCCCTTGTACATCTGTTTTCGTGTGCGGCCATGAATTGAAATCGCCTCAATACCCACATCTTGCAATCGCTCTGCAGTTTCCAAAATGTATTTGGTATCATCATCCCAGCCAAGTCGAGTTTTAACCGTGACGGGAAGATTGGTAGCGTTCACAATTTCTTGTGTCATTCTTACCATCTTTGGAATATCTTGTAAAATTCCAGCGCCGGCACCCTTGCATGCGACCTTTTTCACGGGACAGCCGTAGTTGATATCAATAATGTCGGGATTAACCTTTTCGATGATCTCGGCCGCCTGCCTCATGCTTTCTATTTCAGATCCAAAAATTTGAATTCCTACAGGACGTTCATATTCAAAAATATCAAGCTTCTGAACGCTCTTCACCGCATCACGAATGAGGCCTTCGGATGAGATAAACTCCGTGTACATCAGATCAGCGCCATTCTTCTTGCACAAGGCACGAAAAGGCGGATCACTCACATCCTCCATCGGTGCAAGCAACAAAGGAAATTCTCCCAATTCTATGTTTCGGATTTTTACCACGGTGCAAAGATACGCTTTGGATTTCAGGACATCAAGATAATAAGACATTAAGACAAAAGACTCGTCAGCCGCAGCGGGGTCTTTTGTCCTTCAAAGCTCAAAGAGCGAAGAAGTGTCCAATTACGAGTTACGAATTACGAATTACGAATTTAGTGGCTTTAGCGAAGTGAGAATCAGTCTTAACATCTTGATATCCAAAAGGTCTTTTGTCCTGCTTCGCTTAAGCAAAAAAGGAGCACTTGATGTACTCCTTATTTGTTACCTAACCTAAACCTAACTAAAACTACTGCTGTTTATGAATTACGGGAACCACCCCGTTTGTTTTATGAATCAAAGATATCGTCAAGTTTGGACAGAGGAATAGAAATAGCTCACCCACTCATGCACTTTCAGCATTACTACGTATGAAGAATACGTGTTTATACTTAGTGCCTCCATTTTATATTGAAATGAACG
>CAMBMC010000046.1 GCA_945868555.1 Chitinophaga pinensis
TCCACTTCTTGATAATCCGAATATACCGTTTGAGAGATATTGCCTTTCATTTCTCCTGAAGGAATTTCAGCCTCAACGACAATTGGAACAAAGTTTTCTTTATCGATGTAATAAAACTCAATGTTTGGTACTTCTTTCCCATCAACAAGCATTGGCTTTTTTGTGAGTTTAAGCTTAAAGCACTCCACCCCTTCGATTGTTTCATTCGGCAGCAATTCGATGGTATACCCATTCACCTTGTAATCGATCAAAGGAGAAATGAAATCACCCACAGAACGTTTGATATTTTCAGTTTCTTCAGCCTCATTTTTTTCAGGCTTCATCGTCATAAAGCTCGTTCCCCAAGCTGTTTTCCCATCGTAAGCCATTTGTACCATTTCTTGACCTTGGAAAGTAATTTTCATGACCGAACGTCCATCACGCAACGAAATCATTTCAATCGGAATGCTCATGCCCCCATAATCCACAGCTGCATTCATTTGAACACTTGAGATGGATTTAAGCTTGTCGGCACCACCGATATTTTTAATGTATGTTGCGACAACTTCCTCTGCCGTTTGGCTATAAGAGAGGATGGATGTGAACGAAAAGGCAAGGAATAAAATAATTTTAGTCATGGTCTAAAGTTTTTGAATTTTAGTTAGTGAGACGAAGATACTGCTAAAGTTGTTACAGCTTATCGAAAAAATATTAATTTGAAAACTAATGTGCTACATTCCTCCTGGATACGCGAATTCTTCACCAACCTTTAACCATAGAATTTCAGGTAAGGAAATCGCGTTTTCATAGTGTTTCTTTGCCAATTTTTCCACCAAGCCCTTCCCCACTTTTTGTTCATCATGCGTGGTGATGAGTTTTTTAGCCTGTGTCGTTTCCAACAATTGCATGGCCTTGTGAATGCCCAAATTGATGGTGCCGCCCAAGAAAAATGGCAAGGTGTAATTCGTCGTAGTGGCAATCAGCACATCAACAGAAGGAATCGATTTTGCGCGTGAACCGTGTGGAGCATAAAGCAATTTGCCCGAATCTGTATGAAAAATAAAAGCGTTGTGTACAGGGTCGAGTACTGAACCGCTTCCAAATTTCTCGATCCTAAGTTCAGCCTCTTCGAGGGATAATAGCGTGGTGAAATGACTCCACTTGCCAATTTTTTTTCGAACAGTAGCATCGGCAATTACAGGGATATTCGGATCACATTGAAGCAGCGTTTCCTTGTTGCAATGGTCTGTAAAAGGGTGTGAAATGAAGATGAAGTCCACTGATCCTAACTCCGAAATCGTTGGTTGCTTTGTGACATGAAATTGCTCGCTGAACCACGGATAAAAATCCACTTGTGAAGGTGTAAACCAAGGATCGACAAGGTAGCGTTTTCCATTCAGCGTCCACATCCAGGAGGAATCATCGTTTAATTTTAACAGGTGCATCTGTTCTTCCTTCGATTTAAATAAACTCATTTTTCACGGACAACATGCGCTCAAAAGCTTCAGTCAAAATCCCTTCTGACGTCGCATAGCAAATCCGTATATGTCCCTCAGAGGATTCTTCAAACCAATTTTTCCCTCCAGGAACCAGGGCTACTTGTGATTTGTTCAATATGTCTTTTACCCATTGCTCTGAGCTTCGTTCCGATGAGATTAATTGTGGAAAAGCCAAGTAAGTGGCGTTCGGTGAAACAGACGAAAAGCAATCCATTTTATCGATAAACGCAATTGTTAAGCCTCTCATTTTTTCTAGGTGAATGAGAAACTCATCCAACCAAAAGGTTGATTCCAACAATGCTGCGGTTCCTGCCACTTGAGCAATCCCAGATAAGCCAAAGGCCGTTGAATGGTGCTTTGAGACATCCAGTATTTTTTGGTAGGTCAACTCATCGGGTGCAATGATGTATCCGATCCGAAGCCCTGCTAAACCAAAATTTTTCGATAAGCCAGAAACAATGATGCGTTTCGGACAATCGTTTAAGCTCCTGGAAGCAATACTCGTAACCGTTTTAAAGTAATCGATGTCTGCCCAAATTTCATCCGACACAATCCATAAATCATGACGTTCCGCGAAAGCGATCAGTTCGTTCAGATGTTCTATTGAAATGGATAAACCCAGCGGATTATTGGGGTTACAGATAAATAACGCTTTGGTCTTTTCATCCACAAGACTATCCATGTGCGACAGGTTGAATCCCCCTGTACTTTTATCCAAGGGTGTTGTCCTCACCTCTGCCCCAGCATTTTCAATTGACTTTCGAAAGAGAAAATCTACAGGGTCTGGAATGATGGCATTGTCACCACGATTGAGTACACATTGTGCCGCGGTGAACAAGCCAAATGCTGCACTATTGACGGGAAGAATACACGAGGCATCCACGGTTGCATTGTGTCGCTGATCAAACCATTGAGCTATGGCCTCTTTGAATTTAATAAGGCCTTCCGCCGGACCATAGGAAAAATAACCGTCCTTGCTGTAATCGTGAATGGCCCTTACAATTGGTTCGGCGACGGGAAAATCAGGGTCAGCGGCTGTAAGTGGAATAATTCCATCTTTCAAGGTTGCCCAACGGTAATTATAGGCCTTCTCGCGCAGGCTCAGTAGATTTACTTTATCGTCATCAAATAATCCCATCCTATTGAATTGAAAGAGGTAATCTAAATGTCTTTGTTTTTGGCAGATTCAAAAAGTCCTCGAGCAAAGCATCTCCCTCTTGGATATGGTTTTGAATCGCATCTTTGCGAATTTCGTAATAATGTTCAAATACTTCTTCCGTAGTTTCCTCCCAATCTTGGTGGGAAAGGAGGGTCAAGAGGTATGCGGCATCTTCCAGTGCTGAATTGGCGCCTTGACTGGTGAACGCCAATAAGGGGTGGGCGGCATCGCCTAGAAACACAAGATTTTTATGATTAAATGTGGGGAGCAGATCCATCCGTTGTGCCGTCCATAAAAAAGCCTTTTCAAAATCTGTAGCCTCTATTAGTTCTTTGAAAACAAATGGGTAATTCAAGATACTTTTCGTGACATATTCTTTCATCGTATCCACATCCGATGACTGAATGGGGTCTAAGTCTTGATTGATCTGCAAGTACCATATGTAGTTTCCATCCCCTAAGGGCAACATCCCCATGAACTTGCCATTGGCCGTGTCGACGACCTTCAAAAACACATCTTGCGGAACGTCAAGGTGAGGCAAATAGGCCGTGCCAACAATTTCGCGCTCCGGCAATACGACTAGCTCATTTTCGGGGAAAACTTGTGTTCGCAGTTTTGACCTCACCCCATCTGATGCAAAGTAGATTTCCGAATTGATGGATTGATTGTTCGATAAATGTATCCGATTCACGTACTTCGTGTCCGTGCCAATTTCGAGTGCTTCTACGCCATATTGGGCATAATCTTCGGTCAACCTGGAAGAAAACAAATCAAAATAATCCTCTCGACTAATGGCAACACAATCCGTCAATTCTTGTTCGGCCAAGACCCTATTGGCTGGAGAAACAGCGCGAAATAGGTTGATGGAATTTCCTGTTTTTAAAAGCTCACTTTTCAGTCCAATCGCATCCAAGGCATTGATGCCATTTTTTAATAAAATGAAGCCTAGTCCACGAAAACTATCCTTTTTTTGTCGATCGATTGATTGTGTAATCACCCCACTCATTTCAAGAATGGTTTTAACATATGTTCCACAGACTCCCGTTCCTAAGACGGCAGCGTTGTTGAATAAAAATCCATCTTTTTTCAGCTTGAAAGGCGTTGTATTGTTGCGGTAATAGTCAATAGATCCATGACGTTCGTGAATCAAAATTCCTTCCCGCAATAAACTGCGGAGCTCTTGGCGAACAAGCTTTTCACGAAATCCACTCAGCAAGACAATTTCCGACAAACTCAGGCGCTCGTAGTCATTTAAGACCTCAGAAACCAATCGAGTTTTGACCTGTTTCCGTGGATTTCCATTTGTTAGTTCATTTAATATTCGTTCCCAATCGGTGTACATATCCATTAGAGATATACTGTCAGACAGGTCGATGCTTTTAGCGATTTCTCCTTCTTCATTGATGAAAACAAGAGAAGGATAATGGGTAATGTTGAATTGGTTTTTGTCGTGTTTTGCTTCTATATACTTTTGATACATATCGGAACTGCTCATATCCGCAAGAAATGTTGGCACATCAAGTCCAACTTGATAGGCCGCAGTTACCAAGTGCCGATTTTCGCTAATGTCTTTGTTCTGAAGAAACAACATCTCACGAACAACCCTGATGAACTTAATTGCTTTTTCTGGACTTTGCCTTTCTGCCGCGTAATAAGCTAAAGATGCAGGAGTAGATGATGCTATTGGTTTTTTTGTCCAAATGCTCCCATCCAGTTGAATCCCATACCGAGAAGATTCAGTGTTCCATAATTTTTGAAGGCCTGCGGCTGATTTCTCTGAGTTATTTCCAGCAAAGTCGGACCATGACTCAAGCATGCCACCCATGCGGATTTCGAGATCAATGATTGCGGAGTATTCACTGAGTAGTTTTTTCACATAGGAATCAGCAATCCAGCATGTGGAGCAGACAGGGTCGGAGAAGTAAATTAAATTAACCCGCTTTTTATTCAGCTTCGTATCTATCATGCAACAGTAGTTTTTCCCCTTTTCACCTTGGGAGTATAAAAAGTACTGAAAATATCGTTAAAAACAAAACGCGGTCAATAGAAATTAACCGCGTTCCGCAAAAAAATATGATATTTATTGTCTTACAATCCAAAGGCTGACTTCACTTTGTCAACGTAATCCAATGCTTCCCATGTGAACAACTCAACCTCTAAAGTTTTTATTTTTCCATCTGGAGCTTCAAAAGATTTCACTACCGTCTCGTGCTTACGTCCCATGTGTCCATATGCCGCAGTTTCAGAATAAATCGGGTTACGCAATTTCAAACGTTGCTCGATGAAGTATGGACGCATGTCGAAAATGGCTTCGACTTTCTTTGCGATTTCACCATCCGTCAAATCCACTTTTGCTGTTCCCTTTGTATCAACGAACAATCCACAAGGCTTCGCTACACCGATGGCATAAGAAACCTGTACAAGTACTTCGTCGCACAATCCTGCTGCCACCATGTTTTTCGCCATGTGACGTGTAGCATACGCTGCTGAACGGTCCACTTTTGATGGATCTTTTCCTGAGAAAGCACCACCACCGTGAGCACCTTTTCCTCCGTAGGTATCCACAATAATTTTGCGGCCAGTCAACCCGGTATCTCCGTGAGGTCCACCGATAACAAATTTCCCTGTTGGGTTAATGTGATACGTGATTTGGTCGTTGAACAACACTTGAAGTTCTGCCTTCAATTTCGCTTTCACACGTGGAATCACGATACTGATGATATCCGCTTTAATCTTCGCAAGCATTTCAGTTTCTTCGGCGAAATCATCGTGCTGTGTAGAAACCACGATGGTGTCGATGCGTTGTGGAACATTATCGTCTGAATATTCAATCGTCACTTGCGATTTTGCATCTGGGCGGAGGTAAGCGATCAATTCCGGTTCGTTGTTGCGAATATCAGAAAGTTCTTGAAGAATCTTGTGCGCCAAATCCAAGGCCAAAGGCATGTAATTTTCAGTTTCGCGCGTTGCATATCCGAACATCATACCCTGGTCACCTGCACCTTGATCTTCCGGGTTTGTGCGTTCAACTCCTTGGTTGATATCCGACGATTGATCGTGAAGGGCAGACAAGATCCCACATGATGCAGCATCAAACATGTATTCCGACTTCGTATATCCAATTTTCTTGATGGTTTCACGTGTGATTTTCTGAACATCCAAGAAAATATTTGTCTTGATTTCTCCAGCGAGTACCACCTGACCTGTTGTCACAAGCGTTTCACATGCCACTTTAGATTGTGGGTCGAAGGCCATGAAATTATCGATCAAAGCATCTGAGATCTGATCTGCTACTTTATCCGGGTGTCCTTCGGATACGGATTCTGACGTGAAAAGGTATGACATGTTTAACGTGTATTTAATTTAGGGTGCAAATTTAGTAAAGAAATGGGAAAGACGGAAATTGTTCACGTCCAATATCCAATTGATTCCAAAACCACATCAAACATAGCGAGAACGAAACACTTCTTTTAATTCATAATATTTGTATTTATCTCTACTCACTTCCAAAAGCATTTTATTCATTAATTTATCGAAAGCCGAGCTGTCTATTCTTGAATTGACCCCATTCGACTTTCTGTAAACAACAAAATTTGCTCCTAATCCAGCCAAATGGGTATTTAACCGTTCTTCAAATACATCATTCCAAGTGATTGGACCAATTTCTTCTTTCTTATAATTCCATGTGAAATAGACCTTCAACGTATTTCGAGACTCCTTGAAAAGACGAGATACCACGGGCGTTTTCTTTTCTTCGCCCATTAATTTGAACTCTATTATTCCGTTGTGATCATAGACAAGAGCCTCGTAAAAATAGGCCAATGCTTTATCCTCATTTTGTAAAGCCAATTCGCATTTCCCCAATTTATAATACACTTCGGCAGATTTCCCCAGTAAAACAATTGTGCGAGAATAATCCGTAATTGCCATGTCGTAAAACCCATAAGCAAAACATAAATCTGATTTTTTAACAAGATATTTCGTTTCGGCGGGATTGGCCAAAAAGGCATTTTCATAAGCATCAACTTCCCCTGGATGATCTCCGACATTGAAGTATGCCTGTGCCAACATCTCCCAGACTGAAGCATCTGTTGAAATTATATTTAAGGCTGATTGATATTCAAGAATTGCGTTATGATATTCTTTAATTTTACAGTAAACATGTGCTTTGTAAATGAGTGCTTTTGTCGAGTTTGGATCGAGTTTAACAATCATTGAATAATCATTCAAGGATTCCTGTGGTCGTTTTAGTTTACTTAATAAATGTGCACGTTCGAAGTAGAGGTCAACATTCAATGGATTTTCTTCAATCTGTTTGCTCAGCTGTTGAACTTGTCCTTCCAAATCAGCTATTTTATCTCTTTTCGCTTGCTCGATTGCTTCTTTTTCTTGGTTTATAGCATTCATTTTTTGTTGTTCCGCAAACTCCGACTCCAACTTGTCAATTATCTTTTGATTCTCGATGAATTTTTCGCGTTCTATTTTTGCCTGTCTTGCTTTTTTAAATTCTATTCTGAGTTTTTCTTTACGTTTTTCAGAATCGCGATTTGCTTGTTCCCTTTCAATGTCCTGCTGTTTCTTTGCCAATTTCTCAGCCTCAAGCAATTTAGGAAAGACTTCCGTAGCATCTGGGTTGCATTGAAGGCCCAAAGTGAAACTCTCCACAGCCCCTTCAAAATCGCTGATTTTCATCTGAATATCCCCTAATTTAAAACAAATAGTTGCGTCGTTTGGATTTAAATCTAGTGCTAACTTCAATTCATCAACCGCCGCTCCAAATTGCTCTAATGTAATAAAGGCTTCTGCCCTTCCTCTATGAAATTTTGACTCTTTTAAGGCCTTTTCCGATTGAGATTTTCTTTGGGCTTCTCGCTCCAGCTGCATTTTTTTTTCCTTTTCAATCTGCTCCCTGCGCTCTATTTCCTCCATTTTTCGCTCATGCGCAATACGGCTTGCCTCCTCTTCTCGATCCAATTTTTCACGTTCCCAATCAGATGTGCGTATTGCTTGATCTTGAATTCGGTCTTGCTCTTCCATTGCGGCCTTCTCTAGAATAGAAAAAGTTCTTACGGCACGCACATGAAGATCAATTGACTTATGGCAACCTAAAAATTCTGCGGAAGCTTTATTTTTTTTGTTTCTTGAAAAACTGCACACCAGCGCGCTAGAATCTACAGATTCTGTAAAACTCCAATAGCGTTCATCTTTGAATCCCCCAATTTCATCCATGTTATCATACATCGCGTTAAGTTCTTCAATCAACGGCAAACGCCAATTTTCTCCCATATTTCTACAATGTGTTACCGCTTGATTCCAAGTCAATGTATTATCAAAATCTCGTTCTGCAACTGTAAAAAGCTCTCCAGTTAGCGGATTCGTTAATTTAATCATAGACAATGTGTGCTATTTATTATCAATTTACTTTCATCCCACTCGGCTGACAACACTTCGGCAACTTTTTCTGCGCTTCAGTGACAGCTTTCACCTCATCCGCATCATAACCAATGGCTGAAATGGCCTCTTTTACTTGCTGGAAGGTAATTTTCTTGGTGGCAAACTTCACAGTAACCTGCTTGGTCAATACATCCAATTCAGCAAAAACAACCCCCTTCGTGTAATTGAGTGCCCCCTCAATGCGCTCCTTGCAATCTCCACATTCCGACGAAGTCATGATGACCACCGTTTGGAATTTTTGCTGCTTTTCTTGAGCCTGTGCCCCATTGAACATCATCAACATTAAGATGAGGATAGAGAGGGATTTGATGCCTGCGGCAATTTTTAAATTTGATGCCTTGCGGTAATTTTCAATTCGTATCATTGCTTATATTTTTTAATTTGATGCTTCGCAATTTGATCCTAACGGAATTGTAATTCGTAATTCGTGGCTTCGAGACTGCTAGCGCACCTCAGCCACCAAATTCGTAATTCTTCACTTTTACTTCTTCACTTTTAATTTCAATTCATAACGTACCCCAAGATACACATTTATTCCCATAACTGGACCCCAAATGCGTGTGGCATCGAAATCAGGACCAAAAGGATTTGCAGCTTCAACAATAGGATTCATTTGACGGTAATTGGTCAAATTTTCTCCTCCGACATAGAAATTCCATTTTTTGTAAATGTGGGTGATTTGTGCATTCAACATGGTATAAACCGGACTCTGAAGATCTTGGTCAGCGATGGGTATTCCAGGCAAGGCTGTCAAACGTGAGGTGCCGTACACAGATGCTGTAAAGTCTAATTCCCAACGTTTGTCACGGCTAAAGTAGGCCGCATTGAAAAATCCGCGGTGACGAGGAATCATGACTTGCTGTTGCACTGAACCACCAAATTCGGACTTGACATCAAGGAACTTGTAGGCAAACCGAAGTTCAAGATTTTTCATCGGTGAAAATGAAAGTTCTGCTTGAAAACTATTGGAGAACGATTTTCCATTCAGATTGAAAAAATAAATCTGTGTGCTGGATAAATCGCGGTCAACAACGAGTTGATTCTCGAAAAAGGTATGGTAAAAATCCAAGGTCAGATTTGCTTTGCGCTTGAACACTTTAAATTCTTGCACCAAAGATCCCCCAAAGTTCCATGATACCTCTGGCAATAGCCCGGAAGGTGCCACCCATGTGCGTGAAGATGCCAAGAGTGAAAGGTTGTCAATCATGTAATTTGGAACACGCCAGCCCTTTCCTGCAGTAAAGCGCACATCGAGTTTTTCAGTGAGAGTGTACTTGGCATGCAAGCGCGGTGAAAACTGAAAACCATACAAATTGTGGTAATCACCTCTCGCTCCGATTACTGTAGAAAGGCGCATTCCGGTGTAGGTATACTCTGCAAAGGCACCAGGAACAATCTCAACACGGTCCGATTGTAAAGCGCCAAGATGTTGCACCATATCCACATACACTACACTTGACCCCATTTTAATTTTATGATCGGTCGTGCCAATTATGCCATCGTAGATTGCATTGATATACCCCCTTCGTTCCTCCCCATAAAACGTTCGAAGACCAAAGGAAGCATCAACCGTTTGGTATTTCAAATTGTAAACGACACCTATGGAATTCGTTATTTTTTTCAAGAAGAACCCTGTTTTGGCAAATACATCGATGTGTTTGGTGCCGATAGAGACACCGTACTTCAAGGGCAACTCGTCTTCTCCCTTAAAACCTACTTGTCCACCTTGTTTTTGATCGTAATAGGCATTGAATCCAAACTGTGCCTCCATCTTTTTTCCGCGGGAGTCCCAGCGGTTGAGAAAAGAAGCAGCATTGCCCATTGGCAAGTCACGAAAGCCATCGCGGTTGTTGTCCATTTCTGCAAAAACGCCCGATGCATGGGCCATCCAACCTGTGCTCCATTTTTCATTGATGACGTGTCCCGCATTGAGGTTCACTTCCGCCCGACCGAAGATGTTTCCATACGCATTGACATAAAAGCGCTCCATTTCCCGAGGTTTTTTCAGCTCGAGGTTGATTAATCCAGCCATGGATTCGTAGCCATTGGCCACATTGCCTGTGCCTTTTGTAATTTGAATGGATTCAATCCACGTGCCTGGAATGGAATTCAAACCGAATGCACTTTCCAAGCCGCGTAGGTAAGGAATATTCTCCATTTGCAGCTGCGTATAGACTCCATCAATTCCCATCATCCGGATTTTCCGTGCTCCAGAAACGGCATCTGCAATACTGACATCCACAGATGCATTTGTTTCGAACGACTCCGAAAGGTTACAACAGGCTGCTTTTCTCAATTCCGAGGAGGTCAATTCCTCCACATGCAATGTTTTTAAGCGCGAAATCGAATGCGAATCTTTGCGCAACTCCACCAACATTTCAGGAAGCAACTGATCCGAGTAGAGCACAATCTCCAAAGAAATGAATCGATCTGCTTTGTCCACAACCAGGGTATCAGACGCATAACCAATGGCTGAAATGACCAAGGTGTCGGGCAAATCCTTGGGAAGAGTAATTTCGAAGGTTCCTTCTTCTGAAGTTATCGTCCCAATGCCGGCCTTTAACAGCCTTAATTTTGCTCCGTAGAGCGGTGTTTTTTGTGTGTTATTTGATCCTTGAACCAGCCCTTTCAATTGCGCGAAAGCGGATGTACACAGCAGCGTTAGGACCAAACTGCTTATAATTTTTCTCATAAAAATACCTAATAATGAATGACTTAACTCAATTCATTTCGGCATTAAATGCGGTAGGTACAGATGTAATGTAATAATTGTGTCCCAGCAGGTTTGGGTGGGGGATCGTAGAAAATCGTTTGCGCATCGAGCGTCGGAATAAATTCATTTTTAGCCGTAAAGAAAAAATGATCATACTGCAATTCAGCAATCTGAGGAGAAATTTTTTCCCATGAAAAATAGTCCAAAGCGATTTTGAACACATCTACCTCATCCGAGCAACAATCCTCTTTTAAAACTTCTGCACAATCCGTTTTAAGAGCTTTTTGGCAACAAGTAGGGAGTGTTTTTTCTAGCTTATCATCACTACAATGCGATTGATTTTCAATAAAGTAAGAACGAAAATTTCCGTCTTCGGAACACGAATGTGTGAACACGCGAATACCAATGTTGCCCACAAAGGCAAACAATACAAAGGCAATAATGGATATGCGTGTTATCGGATTCACAACGCAAATGTACGTCAATAAAATCTGAATTTCAAAAATCAAGAGATTAGGCACTGTCCGATTATTGCCGTAATTTTGCGCCAAAGAAAAACGCCATGAATGTTCCTGTAACTGTATATGCTGAAATGACTCCAAATCCGTCCACGATGAAATTTGTGGCGAACAAATATTTGCTGATTACGGGAGATTCTGTCGAATTTTCTTCAAAGGCAGATGCGAAAGGATATTCTCCATTGGCAGAGGAGTTATTGAGTTTTCCTTTTGTAAAAAATGTATTTATCGCAGCGAACTTTGTCACCATCACAAAAACGGACAATGTTCCTTGGGACTTCATCAATATGGAAATCCGTGAATTCATCAAAGGATTTATCGCAGAAGGAAAAGATGTATTGATTCAGATGCCTGCTCCTAAAGCGGTTGAGTCAAGCGATCATAACTCACCGATGAAAGAATATGCTGTATCTGAATACGACGATGCCATTCGCAGTTTATTGGATGAATATGTTCGTCCAGCGGTTGAAAACGACGGGGGTGCCATTGACTTTCGCGGCTTTGAAGATGGAACGGTAACGGTGGTCCTAAGGGGTTCATGTGCGGGATGTCCTTCCTCGACAGCGACATTGAAAGGCGGGATTGAAAACTTGTTGAAGTCGCACCTTCCGGAAGTGAAGGAAGTGGTGGCGGA
>CAMBMC010000047.1 GCA_945868555.1 Chitinophaga pinensis
GAAATGGAAGATGGTTCTTTTCGTGAAGATTACAATTATGCCATCGGTCATAAAGAAGTGCCTGGATCTACCTTCAAATTGGCGTCGTTGATGGCGGCATTGGAAGATGGCTTGATCGACATCAATGACAAGGTGAATGCGGTCGGCTCATATAGCTTCCCAGGTAAAACGTATACTGATGCCCATGGTGGACCAGGATGGATCACCATTGAACAAGCCTTTGAAAAATCATCGAATGTTATTTCGAAAGTGATCACCAACGCATACAGAAACAATCCAATGAGTTTTTATGAACGTTTGGAAAGTTTTGGACTAACAAAACGAACGGGTATTGCGCTGTCGGGCGAACCGAAACCTACGATGTATAAGCCTGGAACGGACCAATGGCATGGCCTGTCATTACCGTCTATGGCGATTGGCTATGAGGTGCAACAAACGCCACTTCAAACGCTGACCTTTTACAATTCTGTTGCAAACAATGGAACGATGGTGAAACCACAGCTCGTTTACCAAATCCGTCGCGGTGCTGAGGTCATTAAAACATTTAGTCCTTCAGTGCTGATTGAACAGGTCTGTTCCGATGAGACGCTTCGCAAGTTGAGAAAATGCTTGGAGGGTGTTATGCAAAAAGGAGGTACTGGCTCGCGCCTAACTTCTTCACAATTTACCATTGCAGGAAAAACGGGAACAGCAAAATTACCAGGAAAGGACAAGCGCTATGGCGCCAAGGGACAAGGAGATTTTCAAGCATCTTTTGTCGGATATTTTCCTGCAAATAAGCCGATTTATTCGTGTATTGTGGTGATTTCAGCGCCATCTAAAAACATATACGGAGGGAAAGTGTCAGGGACTGTTTTTGCAGCCGTTGCCAATAAAGTATTCGCTTCAAACCTTCAGTACCACAAGGCAATCAATGAAACGAAAAAACGAAAAGGTGGTGTTCCTTCAGCCCTGAATGGAAATGTTCATGACCTAGCTCGCATATACCGAATGTTGAAGGTGCCTTTTGCGGTTGCGGGAGAAGGAGAGTGGATGCTTGCAGGTAGAGGAAAATCAAAAGCTGTGCTTCGCTCAAGAAAATTTGTCAAAGGCTTGGTGCCAGACTTAACTGGAATGAGCGCTCGTGATGCAGTATATATGATTGAATCATTGGGAATGACCGCACATGTGCTTGGATTTGGAAAGGTGACAAAGCAGTCTATTCCTGCTGGTCGCCCAGTGTATCGAGGAGGTGTAATTGAATTGATTTTGAACTGATGAGTAGAGAATTGGAAATCATTTTACAGCATGTTGCAGTGAAGGATGTGATCGGTTCACGCCAACATTCAATCACTTCGCTTGTCTTCGATTCACGAAAAGCGATTGCTGGAACTGCGTTTTTTGCCATTCGTGGCGCAGCGACTGATGGACATCAATTTATTGAAGCTGTGATTGCACAAGGCTGTAATCTTGTTTTCTCGGAAGAGCAAATCAGCGTTCCAGATACCGTAACTGTTGTTGTGGTTGAAAGCACAAAAGAAGCTTTGGCAATCGCTGCGAACATTTTTTACGATGAACCGTCAAAGCACATCAAGTTGGTGGGTGTGACGGGTACAAATGGAAAGACAACAACGACGACCTTGTTATTCAATCTGTACACGGGGCTTGGTTTTCATTGTGGACTGCTTTCAACGGTCGTAAATAAAATTGGAGCACGAGAAATTCCTTCAACTCACACAACACCTGACCCAGTTTCCTTGAATGCCCTTCTCGCTGAAATGGTAGAAGACGGTTGCAGCCACTGTTTTATGGAAGTGAGCTCTCACGCGATTCACCAACATAGAATCACTGGTCTTTACTTCGCAGGTGCGGTATTTACAAATATTACACACGATCACCTCGATTACCACAAGACGTTCGCAGAATATATTCGTGTGAAAAAAGCATGGTTCGATCACCTCGATAGAAAGGCCTTTGCATTGACAAATGTGGACGATAAAAATGGAATGGTCATGCTCCAAAATACTGCCGCTAGACATTTTAGCTATGCATTGAAATCTCCGGCAGACTTCAAAGTCAAGGTCTTGGAAAATCAATTCTCTGGCTTGGTACTTCAACTTAACGGTGTAGAGGTATGGACAAGATTAATAGGTGATTTTAATGCGTACAACCTCTTGGCGGTGTATGCCGTGAGCCAATTGCTTGGTGAAGATTCCACTGAGGTGATGACGGCATTGAGCACGCTTGAATCCGTGGAAGGTCGTTTTCAGTATGTCGTGAGCAACACAGGAGTAACAGCCATTGTTGATTATGCGCATACACCCGATGCCCTAGAGAATGTGTTGAAAACCATTGGAAACATTCGCACAGGGAATGAAACCGTATTCACTGTTGTGGGGTGTGGCGGAGATCGCGACCGAGAGAAACGACCAAAAATGGCCGCGATTGCCTGCGAACTCAGCAACAAAGTAATTCTCACATCGGATAATCCGCGTTCAGAAAATCCAGATGCGATTCTTGCCGAAATGATGACTGGCGTTGAAGGTCAGCACTTTAAAAAAACACTTTCCATTACAGACCGATTGCAAGCCATTAAAACGGCGGTGTCGATGGCCGAAAAAAGTGACATTATCCTCATTGCCGGAAAAGGACATGAGAAATACCAAGAAATCAACGGAGTGAAACATGACTTCGATGACATGCAAATAGTAAAAAACATTTTTAACCAATTCGATAAGTAATGCTGTACTATCTTTTTGATTATCTCGACAAATTCAATTTCCCAGGCGCTGGGTTGTTTGATTACATTTCGTTCCGCGCGGCAATGGCCTTGATCACTTCACTCATTGTGTCGGTTTTCTTCGGTAAAAAAATCATCAACCTCTTAAGCAAGCAACAAATTGGTGAAACCGTTAGAGATTTAGGCTTGGCAGGACAAATTGAAAAGTCTGGGACCCCAACCATGGGTGGACTAATCATCCTTGCGGCGATTCTTATTCCAACCATTCTCTTCGCCAAACTTCACAACATGTATGTCATCACCATGATTCTAGCGACCATCTGGTTAGGTGTCATAGGGTTTTTGGATGACTACATTAAGGTATTTAGAAAAAACAAAGATGGGCTTGCCGGTAAATCAAAAGTTGTTGGTCAAATTGGCGTAGGCTTAATTGTTGGATGCATTCTTTACTTCTCGGGTGATGTACGTGTGCACAAGCGCGTGGATAAGGATTACAAACTTCAAGCTGAAGAGGAGTTTGTTACCCATGAGCATACCAATTCTGGAGATGATGAATACAAGTGGATCAAAACGGATGATATGACCACCACAATTCCTTTTATCAAAGGAAATGAATTCAATTACAACTGGCTGATTGGCGACTCCAATAAGTCATACGGGTGGCTACTCTTCATCCCTATTGTCATCTTTATTGTCATCGCGGTGTCCAATGGGGCGAATATGACGGATGGATTGGATGGATTGGCAACGGGAACATCAGCAATCATAGGATTGGCATTGGCTGTACTTGCCTATGTCAGTTCGAATGCCAAATTCGCGGATTATCTCGATGTCATGTACATACCACTCGCGGAGGAACTCGTAATCTTCATCGCCGCATTTGTTGGCGCCTGTATTGGATTCTTATGGTACAATGCCTATCCCGCGCAAGTCTTTATGGGAGATACAGGAAGTTTGGCCCTCGGAGGGATTATTGCCGTATTTGCCATTTCCATCCGCAAAGAATTATTAATTCCCCTATTGTGTGGAATATTTTTGATTGAAAATTTATCGGTCATGCTCCAAGTGGGCTACTTCAAGTTTACAAAAAGGCGCTATGGAGAAGGCCGGCGGATCTTCCTCATGGCACCTTTACACCACCACTATCAAAAAGTAGGGCTTCATGAAGCCAAGATTGTCGCGCGCTTTTGGATCGTTGGCGTACTCCTCGCTGTAATTACTATAGTCACATTAAAACTCCGCTAGTTGAACGGAACAAACCGACATATTGCCATTTTGGGCGCTGGCGAAAGCGGCGTTGGTGCTGCATTCCTTGCTAAAAAACAAGGATGGGATGTATTCGTGTCGGATGCAGGTGCCATCAAGGACTCCTTTAAAAAAGAGTTGAATGACCTTGATGTGCAATGGGAAGAAAAGGGCCATACCGATGAGCGCATTCTCGCTGCGGAACTGGTGATTAAATCTCCCGGAATACCCGAAAAGGCACCTTTGATTAAAAAGCTGCGGGAACAGGGGGTGAAGATCATTTCTGAAATTGAATTTGCAGGGTACTACAACACAGCAAAAACCATCTGCATTACAGGGAGCAACGGAAAGACGACCACAACGATGCTCACGCACCACATTCTTAAAAAAGCTGGCATTCGGGTTGGGCTTGCAGGCAATGTAGGGGCAAGCTTCGCCAAACAGGTGGCAGAGGAAGAATTCGACTGGTATGTATTGGAGTTGAGTTCTTTTCAGCTTGATGACATGCATGAGTTTCGCGCGGACATCGCCATCCTAACCAATATCACACCCGATCATTTGGACCGGTACAATGACGAGATGCAGAATTATACCAATGCCAAATTCCGCATCCTTCAAAATCAAACGGAAGCCGACTGGTTCATCTACAACGCTGATGATCCCATCATTTTAAAAGAAATAGCACAACGTAAAATCGTGGCCCAGCAAGCTGCATTTTCTCTAACAACTCCACAGAAAGTGGGAGGATATATAAACAAGCAACAACTAACAATCAACATAAAAGACCAATTCACCATGTCAATTCACGATTTAGCACTAAAAGGGAAACACAACTCCCAAAATTCGCTTGCCTCAGGGGTAGCAGCGAGGATTCTTGAAATCCGTAAAGAAATTGTACGCGAAAGTTTGGAGGACTTCGTAAATGTGGAACATCGTCTTGAATTTGTGGCGAAAGTTCACGGTATCGAGTTCATCAATGATTCGAAAGCAACCAACGTGAATTCGGCTTGGTTCGCCTTGGAAAGCATGGAAAATCCAACAGTTTGGATCGTAGGTGGAGTAGATAAAGGAAATGATTATTCCGAATTGATCGACCTCGTTAAGGAAAAGGTGAAAGCCATCATCTGCCTTGGTGTCGATAACAAAAAGCTCATTGAAACTTTCACTGGTGTTGTAGATAGCATCGTAGAAGCACGTTCTGCAATGGAAGCCGTGGCCTATGGGTACCGTATCGCGAAAAAGGATGAAACGGTTTTGCTTTCACCAGCATGCGCTTCGTTCGATCTTTTCGAGAATTACGAAGACCGTGGAAATCAGTTCAAAGACGCAGTGCGCGCACTTTAAAAAAGTAGAGAAATGGAAAAACAACGAACAATCTCTGCTGAAGAGCTGCTTTTGGGCGCGCGCAAAGAAAGCTTGAGTCGAATCAACCAATCGTCATTGCGTTCGCACGGAAAGCTTTGGGGTATGGATGTGTTTTCGTGGATCAATCCAAACATGTCAACCATTGGAACAACGATTGACTCTTTCCCATTTTCAGTAAGATGGGTGGGTAATGCCCATGATTTGACATCTGCATTGGAATCTCAACCGGAGCTCATGAATAAACTGTCTGCCGCATTGTTGTTTGACAATTCCATTTTTACACTAAAAAATGAACACCTGCTTGGCATTGAAAATTTAGTGGGCACTACAAGTGTGGAGGAAGCGCTAAGAATGTCAAAAATAGGTGCTAAACCTCAGTCGATTTTGTTGTTTACAGCATCAGGAGACGATGCTGAAGATGCAAAAAATGAGTTTGATCGCATATTGAACGTGCTTCAAGGCAAATGATAGAATACCTAAAATACCTCAAAGGCGACCGCGTGATTTGGATAATTACGCTGCTGATGCTCTCCTTCTCGTTGGTGAGTGTGTATAGTTTTGTCCCCATCCTCGTAAAAATTGAAGGAGGCACTCCGTTTAAATACCTTTTTAAGCATTTTTTGTATGTGATAATCGGTTTTGTCATCATGTTTTTGATTCATCGGCGTGATCCAAAATATATCGCTCAGCTTTCGAAATTTGCGTTTTACTTGGCTATAGCGCTGATGATTTTTACCCTACTTTTCCCAACGAAAGTAAATGGGGCAGGACGATGGATAAAAATTCCATTCGTGGGCTTGACCTTTCAATCATCCGATTTTGCCAAGTTGGCCTTGTTGATTTATCTTTCTCGAATGCTGGTGAAAAAACAAGAACTCCTCCATAAATGGCGAGGTGGATTTTGGCCTGTGTTGTTGCCGGTGATCGGCATTTGTGGATTGATCTTGAAAGATAACTTCTCAACGGCTGCAATTGTATTTAGTATTTCGTTAACGGTGATGTTCATCGGTAAAGTGCCATTGATGAAATTGCTTACAGTGATAGGAGCAGGTATCGCAGCGGGATTTCTACTGGTGATGTTGCACTTGGCGGCGCCCGACCTCGGCATTCTTCCACGCTTCGACACTTGGAAAAACAGGGTGCTCAATAAAATGGAAAACGATACCGATGTATTGGCGAATGCGCAGTCCATGAATGCTGAACTTGCCATCTATAATGGAAGTATCTTTGGTCAAGGCGTGGGTGATGGAAAATTAAAAGAGTATTTGCCAGAGGCCTATGCTGATTTCTATTATGCAAGTTTTGTTGAAGAATTTGGATCCATTTCTGCCATCTTTTTGGTCCTGCTTTATTTGATTTTACTTTATCGAATTATTCGAATAGCGTTGAAAACAGACCGCCTCTTCGAAACCTATGCCTGCATCTCCATCGGGATCTTACTGCTCACCCAAGCATCGGTAAACATGCTCGTTTGTACAGGTATTTTTCCTGTTACCGGACAAAATATGCCGTTACTTGCGATGGGTGGATCCGCACTCATCATGACGTGTGTCTCCATAGGCATCGTTCAGAGTATTGCCAGTCGTTTGGACATGGAAACAGAAAATGAAACGAAGTCTGAAAATAATCTAGCAGTGGCATGAGTGTGAATCGTGTAGTGATTTCAGGCGGCGGAACAGGTGGACATATATTTCCTGCTGTGGCCATTGCAGATGAAATAAAAAGACGTAATCCGAATGCGGAGATACTTTTCGTTGGTGCATTGGGCAAAATGGAAATGGAGAAAGTGCCTGCCGCAGGGTATAAAATTGTTGGACTTCCCATTGCTGGCTTTCAACGTAAATTGACATTTTCAAATTTTCTTCTTCCCTTTAAAATTCTTGGCAGTATGTTAAAGGCACGCAAGCTTCTAAAGTCATTTAAACCAGAAGTGGTTATTGGTGTTGGCGGTTATGCGAGTGGACCAACCTTGCAGGCAGCAACTTATTTGAAAATTCCAACCCTGATTCAAGAACAAAATGGCTTTCCAGGAAAAACCAATAAGCTGCTCGCAAGATCAGTGAACTCGATCTGTACCGCTTACGATGGTCTTGAGCAATTTTTTCCAAAAGAAAAAATCTTGCTGACAGGAAACCCCGTCCGAAAAGAGATGGTAGAAATAGCGAACAAACGCGAGGAAGCATGCAAATTCTACGGCATGGATTCTACCAAACCTATTGTGCTCATCATCGGAGGCAGTCTTGGTGCACGGACATTAAACCGGTCTGTTGTTCATGCCTATGAAGAATTAAGAAATTCTGATGTTCAGGTGCTTTGGCAATCTGGAAAATTGTACTACAACGAATTGAAAAATGAATTGAGTCAAGGTGCTGCAGAAAATGTTCATCTCGTTGAGTTTATTCAGCGTATGGATTTTGCCTATGCGATGGCCGACATTATTGTGTCACGCGCGGGTGCAATTTCAGTGTCTGAGTTATGCATCATCGCTAAGCCCGTCATCTTGGTGCCTTCACCAAATGTAGCTGAAGATCATCAAACGAAAAACGCGATGGCACTGGTTGAAAAAAACGCCGCCATTTTAATCAAAGACATCGATGCTCCGTCTCAGTTAATAAATGAGGCCTTGCAGCTTTTGAAGGACAAGGACAAATGTGAATCCTTGTCAAAAGCAATACATACCCTTGGGAAACCAAACGCAACCGGCGCCATCGTCGATGAAGTTGAACGCATTTTAAGCATGAAATGAAATCCATTGTAAGTCCAATCGAAGTGTTTAAACGCGCGTACTTTATTGGGATCGGTGGGATTGGAATGTCTGCTCTTGCACGCTACTTTAAGCGACAAGGATGGGAAGTTTCCGGATACGATAAAACACCATCTGCATTGACCGATGCACTTCTCGAAGAAGGCATTGATGTGCATTTTTCTGATTTGGCTGAGGACATACAGGCTGAATTTAAATCCAAGGAAGACACATTGGTCATCTATACCCCAGCCATTAAATATTTGGGGGAATTGTCTTATTTTAAAAGAGAAGGATTCCAGGTACACAAGCGGTCCGAAGTTCTTGGTATGCTGACACGCTCGTCCCTTGGATTGGGTGTTGCTGGCACACACGGAAAAACAACAACCAGCGCCTTATTGGCGCACATATTGGATTCATCAGCCTTGAAATGCTCAGCTTTCCTTGGGGGTATCGCGACTAATTTTGACTCCAATTTGGTCATCAGCACCACAAGCAAATACACTGTAGTGGAAGCGGATGAATTTGACCGATCTTTTCTCGCCTTGAGTCCATTTGCTTCGATCATTACCTCTGTTGATCCAGATCATTTGGACATTTATGGGGATGTCGACTATTTCAAACAAGGGTTTCAAAGTTACGCAGAATTGATTCATCCTGAGGGATTTGTCATCATGAAGGAAGGTCTGCCCTTGGAACCAAAAGCACGCATCATTAGCTATGCTGTAGCATCTGAAACGGCTGATGTTTCCGCTGAAAACATGCACTTCGAGAATGGCTATTTCACTTTTGATGTGCGTATTCGAGAGGAAAATTGGAAAGGTCTGCACTTGGGTATTCCCGGTATTCACAATGCAGAAAATGCGGCAGCTTGCATCGCCATGTGTTTGGAATTGGGATTGAAAGAAGTCCTTATTCGTGAAGCTTTGAAGACATTTAAAGGAGTGAAAAGAAGGTTTGAATACCATATTCGAAAAGAAAATCTGGTGTATATTGACGACTACGCGCACCATCCAACTGAACTTCATTCTTTCTTGAGTTCCGTGCGCTTGATGTATCCTGGTAAACGCATAATTGGTGCATTTCAACCACATCTTTATACACGAACGCGCGACTTTTTTGAGGGATTTGCACATGAACTTTCTACATTGGATGAACTTATCCTCTTGCCCATATATCCTGCGCGCGAACTGCCCATTGAAGGAGTAAGCAGTGATCATCTTTTGGCAGCGACAAGAGCCCCAAAAAAACAGATTTTAGCTACTGAAGAAGCACTCCTTTATTTATCGCTCCAACGGGATTGTGTGATCTTAACCATCGGTGCAGGCGACATTGATCGAATTGTTGAACCATTAACAAAGGCATTGTCATGAGAATTTGGATAAAACGAATCGTTTGGGTATTGTTTTTTGTGGGTGTTATTGCGCTCATGGTGCGTTCGTGCAATGTGCACAATGCGCGCTCGAAGGACAAACCGAAAATAGTCATTCACGTGAAAGGCGAGGATGCATTTTTGACCGAAGATGAGTTGTACGATCGCTTGAAACGAAAGGGCTTAATCTTTGAAGGTCAAACACACAAAACTTTGAAAGCAAGCGTTATTGAGCGTTTTATTTCTACCATGTCAGAGGTCAAGGATGTTCGGGTGTTTACACGAATCGGAAGTGCTTGGACAATAGAAGTTACCGTAAGAAAACCAATTGCAAGAATCTACAATCAATTCCATGAAACATTTTACTTGGATGAAGATGGAATTGTGGTAAAAACATCGGGATTACATACTGCGCGAGTGGTTGTTGTAACTGGTTTTATTCCAGATAGAATAAGGTCCATTTCGGTAAAAGAAATTATCAACAACGATTCCTTGAAAAGTATTCGAAAGCTAGATGATGTGTATCGAATTTCGAATTATGTTTGTAATGATCCCGAATTGCAAGCGCTTATTGGTCAAATTCACTTGAAAAAGAATGGCGATTTCGTTCTAATTCCGCTTGTTGGTGATCAACTCATTGTATTTGGGTCAGCGTTTACAGACCAAGAAGTGAGGGATAAATTTGAAAAGTTGAAGATTTTTTACACGAAAGGTTTGCCCTACGAAGGCTGGGAGAAATACTCAGAAATTAGTTTGAAGTATAGGGGTCAAATCGTTGGAAAAATCAAAGATGGATACAAGGACGGTAACGAAGAAAACGAAGAATAAGGTATGTCAAAGGTTATTGTAGGATTGGATATAGGAACGACGAAAATTGCTTGTTTCGTTGGGAAGAAGAATGAACATGGCAAAATTGAGATTTTGTCGATGGGGAAGAGTGAGTCCTTGGGGGTGACGCGTGGAATCGTAGCAAATATCGATAAAACAATCCAGTCCATTCAAGCAGCGGTCAAAGAGACACAAGGACGTGTGGATGGGTCTTTGGTGATTCGTTCAGTGAACGTAGGCATCGCAGGTCAGCACATCAAAAGCTTACAACACCGTGGAATTCATACACGCAAGCAAATTGACATAGAAATTTCCCAAAAGGATGTTGATGTGTTGATTGAGGACATGTACAAATTGGTGATGCAACCAGGTGAAGAAATTATTACCGTGTTGCCACAAGAATACATCGTAGACAACGAGCAAGGAATTAAGGATCCAATTGGGATGTCAGGTCGCCGACTTGAAGCCAATTTCCATATTATCACAGGGCATGTAGGTGCTGTATTGAATATCCACAAATGTGTAGAACGTTCTGGTCTAGAGGTCAAAGAAATTATTCTTGAACCCATTGCGTCTGCAGATGCGGTCCTTTCTGAAGAAGAAAAAGAAGCAGGTGTCGTGTTGGTGGACATCGGTGGTGGAACGACAGATGTGGCCATTTTCCATGAGGGAATTATCCGCCACACTGCAGTAATCCCATTTGGTGGAAATGTAATTACCGACGATATCAAAGAGGGATGCACCATCATGCGTCGCCACGCTGAATCGTTAAAAGTGAAGTTTGGTTCTGCTTTGGCTTCTCAGAGCCAAGAAAATGAAGTGGTGTGCATTCCAGGCTTGAAGGGTAGAGATCCAAAGGAAATTACAGTGAAGAATCTTGCAAGCATCATTCAAGCGCGCATGGAGGAGATTATTGAGATGGTTCAAATCGAAATCGTGAACAGCGGCTACTCGAAGAAGCTAATTGCCGGAATCGTGGTAACAGGTGGCGGGTCACAATTGAAGCACATTACGCAATTGTTTGAATACATGAGCGGAATGGATACACGCATCGGTTACCCAACAGAACACCTAGCAAATACCAACCATATTGAAAATTTGACGAGCCCAATGTTTGCAACAGGTATCGGTCTTGTGTTAAAAGGATTTGAGAAGTTGGATGCGCAAAGCGAACAACCAGAGGTGGCTAGTCCAGGTCATGTCAAAGGCCATTCAACGAAAACGCGTGGATCATTTTTCGATGAATTGATCAAACGAGGACAAAAGTTCTTTTCAGATAGTGAAGATTAATAACAACAATACAATATA
>CAMBMC010000048.1 GCA_945868555.1 Chitinophaga pinensis
CTTCATTTTTAACTCTATAATTCTTAAACCTTCTAAGCTCAAAGATTGAAGTAGGTTATTCTTCATTTTTAATTCTTCATTTTTAATTCTTCATTTTTAATTTTAAAAGAAGCTTCTTTCGGGAGGTTTTTTTATGCAATTAACCTTGAGTTCGCACTTTTGATTGCTTCGATTTCTTACCTTTATCCCGCACAAAATTTATTCAATGTCAGACGATAAAAAGATCATTTTCTCCATGGTAGGTGTGTCAAAAACAACACCTCTAGGAAAACAAATCATTAAAAATATTTATTTGTCCTTCTTCTATGGGGCAAAAATTGGAATCATCGGTTTGAATGGTTCAGGGAAATCCACGGTGATGAAAATCATTGCAGGCCTTGACAATACATTCCAAGGAGATGTAGTTTTTTCGCCAGGTTATACTGTTGGATATTTGCCGCAAGAGCCAGACTTGGATTTGACCAAAACGGTGAAGGAAATTGTGATGGAGGGAGCACAGGATGTCGTAGATGTACTCAAAGAATACGAAGAGATCAACAATGCCTTCATGGATGAGGAAATCCTGAACGATCCAGATAAAATGGACAAACTCATTGCGCGTCAAGGAGTAGTTCAAGATAAAATCGATGCGATGGATGCTTGGGAGTTGGACAGCAAGTTGGAACGAGCGATGGATGCCTTGCGTTGTCCGCCGGACGACCAGTTGATCGCAACACTTTCTGGAGGTGAGAAACGCCGTGTGGCCTTGTGCCGTTTGTTGCTTCAAAATCCTGACATCCTACTTTTGGATGAACCTACCAACCACTTGGATGCGGAATCGATTGACTGGTTGGAACAACACTTACAACAATACCAAGGAACAGTGATTGCTGTAACCCACGACCGTTATTTCTTGGACAATGTGGCGGGTTGGATTCTTGAGCTTGATCGAGGCGAAGGAATTCCGTGGAAAGGAAATTACACGTCGTGGCTCGAACAAAAAGGAAACCGCTTGAAGGATGAGGAAAAGACCGAATCGAAGCGTCAGAAAATGTTGGCGCGAGAGCTTGAATGGGTGCGCATGAATCCGAAAGGACGTCACGCGAAGAACAAAGCCCGTTTGACCAACTACGATAAAATGTTATCAGAAGACTTGAAAGACAAAGAAGCATTGTTGGAAATTCCGATTCCGAACGGACCTCGATTGGGAAACAACGTGATCAACGCAGCCCATGTGGCGAAGTCCTTTGGTGAGAAATTGCTGTATGATGATTTGAACTTTAACCTTCCACCAGCAGGAATTGTTGGAATAATCGGTCCAAATGGTGCGGGTAAAACAACCATCTTCAAGATGATCATGGATGAATTGCAACCAGATGGAGGTTCATTCGAAGTCGGTGAAACCGTGAAAATTGGCTATGTCGATCAAACTCACAAAGACATTCATCCCGACAAATCAGTTTTTGACGTGGTCTCGAATGGCTTGGAATACGTAGAAATAGGAACACAGAAAATCAATTCCAGGGCGTATTTGTCAAAATTCAACTTCAATGGAGCTGATCAAAACAAGAAAGTAGGCGTGCTGTCAGGTGGTGAACGTAACCGCTTGCACTTGGCCATGACCTTGAAAACCGAAGCAAATGTCCTCTTGCTTGATGAGCCCACCAACGATATCGACATCAACACCTTGCGTGCCTTGGAAGAAGGAATTCAGAATTTTGCAGGTTGCGCTGTTGTCATTTCCCACGACCGTTGGTTCCTGGACCGAATTTGTACACACATCCTAGCTTTTGAAGGGGATTCTCAAGCCTATTGGTTCGAAGGATCGTACAGTGAATACGAAGAAGGAAAGAAGAAACGTTTGGGCGATGCAGGTCCAAAGCGCATCAAATACAGAAAATTGGTGTAAATGGATCCGCTACACGGAATAACACTCGAACGCATCGTCACCGAGCTTCAAGAAGAACTCGGCTGGGAACACTTGGGCTATCTTGTGCCGATCAATTGTTTCAACCACGATCCTAGTGTAAAAAGCAGTTTGACGTTTTTAAGAAAAACTCCTTGGGCTCGAACAAAAGTAGAACAACTCTACATCGAACGGATCGTAGATTTTAAAAAGAAAAAAGAGAATTAAAAAATATAGCGCCATGAGCAACGAAGTACGCAACCTAGAACCGAAAGCACTGTGGAACCATTTCGCAGATTTAAATGCCGTTCCACGTCCATCCAAAAAAGAGGAACGTGTGATTGATTTCATGATGAAATTTGGACAGTCCCTTGGACTTGAAACAAAAATGGATGCCATTCAAAATGTGATCATCAAGAAACCCGCAACAGCTGGGATGGAAGGTCGCGAAACCTTGATCTTGCAATCGCACTTGGATATGGTGCACCAGAAAAATGCAGATACGGTGTTTGACTTTGACGCTCAAGGCATTGAGATGATTGTTGAAGGAGATTGGGTGCGTGCCAACGGTACAACCTTGGGCGCAGACAACGGAATAGGGGTATCTACCATCATGGCGATTTTGGCGTCAACCGACATTCCACATCCAGCATTGGAAGCAATGTTTACGATCGATGAAGAGACCGGGATGACTGGCGCAAAAGAATTGGATGGCTCAAATTTCCAGGGAAAAATCTTGTTGAATCTCGATACCGAAGACGATGACGAATTGTCGATTGGCTGTGCCGGTGGAATCGATACAAACACTTCGTATTCCTGCAAAACAACTGCAGTAGCGGAAGGGTCTCTTGTTCGCGAAATTCGCATGCGTGGTTTGCTTGGAGGACATTCCGGAATGGACATCGACAAAGGGAGAGGCAATGCCAATAAATTGATGACACGCATCTTGTACCACTTGGTTTCTGTAATGGATTTCCAATTGGTATCCTTTGATGGAGGAAGTTTGCGCAATGCAATCCCGAGAGAAGCATCCGCAGTAGTGGCTTTTGATAAAGAAGCATTGAAACACTTCGAAGCAGAAATCGCTAAGATTTCAAACGAGATCCGTGTTGAATTTTCTACCGTTGAATCTGCCTTGACGATAAGCTTACACGAAGCATCTTCTTCGGGTTCAGCTGTTGATCATGCAGAATTCGTGAAAATCTTGAACACCTTGTACAGCGTTCCAAACGGTGTGTACCGCATGAGTCCAGACATTGAAGGATTGGTAGAAGCCTCTTCAAGCTTGGCCCGTGTGATCATTACCAATGGTGAATTTACCACGCAGTCATTGCAACGCAGTTCAGTGGAAACCTCCAAAGGGGACGTAGCCAACACCATTCGTGCGGCCTTTGAAAACATGGGATGTGCGGTGGTTCAATCGGGAGATTATCCTGGATGGCAGCCGAACCGAAATTCCCGCATCTTGAATTTGATGGCCGACCTTTACCGTGAAATGTACAAAGAGGAACCAAAAATCAAGGCCTGTCACGCAGGATTGGAATGTGGAATCCTTGGAATCCATTTGCCAGGGGTAGACATGATTTCCTTCGGACCAAATATCCGTGCTGCGCATTCGCCGGATGAAAAAGTACAAATCTCCTCCGTTCAAAAATTCTGGAAATATTTCTTGGAAACAGTGAACCGCACACCATTGGCACAGTGATGTCACCCGAAGATCAACGTGCACAACTTGAGAAATTAGCCAATACACGCATGCCATATGGGAAATACGAAGGGAAGCTCCTTGTGCATTTGCCTGAACCGTATTTGGTGTGGTACCGACAAAAAGGCTTTCCCAAAGGAACACTTGGCGATCAATTGCAGCTGATGTTGGAAATCAAGATCAATGGGCTGGAGGAGTTGATCTATCCACTGATTAAAAAATAATTACGAATTACTAATGACTAGTTACTAATGGGGGTATGGTGGCTGCGCCTTAGTGGACATGGGAGGTGCGAATTATTAATTACTAATGACTAGTTACTAATGGGGGTATGGTGGCTGCGCCTTGGTTGACATGGGAGGTGCGAATTTTTAATTACTAATTACTAATGACTAGTTACTAATGGGGTCCATGGTGGCTGCACCTTAGTTGACAAGAAAGGTTCAAATTATTAATTATTAGTTATTTACCCTAGTATCGTTCCCGTTCTGATTTTACCGAGGTGAAATCGTAGACTCGAATCCAAGAATTTCAAGCATTCAAAAACTCGTAATTGGTAATTCGTAATTGAACATCAATTCGTCATTGGTGGCATCGAGAGCCTCAGCCTCCAAATTCTTAATTCCTTTTATTGTGTTCGTCAATTCGTCATTGGTAATTCGTAATTAGTCATTCGTTTTGTTGACATTTCTAAATTATTTCACCCCAAAATGAAACATTTGGAAAGCATGTCCGTAAATGTGTCAAGAAAACAACAAAACGACGATACGCCATGACCGCACAAAAAGAAAAAATTGCACGATTCAAATTGTCACAACACAGACAAGCAGGAACAAAAAGTAAAATGAACATTTTTGAAGTCGCTCAACTGATGGATCAAATCCATTTCAGTACAAAAATTAAAGAAGCGCAAAAGCCATCGATATTCCACGGGGTAAACCCAAACTAAGTCAGACCTTAGGTTACTGGAAAATAAAAGAGAGGGGAGTTTTTAATTCTCCTCTCTTTTTTTGTGCTCTATTTTTTTTGATGTATTCGATGCGTAAAAGGCAGTTTGAGTCCCGAAGTGTCGGGACGAGATGTAAGTGCGAGAACGTTTCAATCCTACGTCAATTAATTACGTTTTTAATTCAAGTCTCCAAACATTTGATACTCTCGAGTATCTTCGCTTTCTCTACTTGCCCAGATACTTCGGGATCTGCAATTGCTCAACGCTCTCGCTCTCACGCCCGCTCTGATTTTTCCCGTTGGGGTCGAACCTTTGTACCACTAAAGAAATAATTATTACATTTGTAAACAATCTATTGAAATATATAATTTACAAATGTCAATACCTGAACGCATCAATCAAATCCTTAAAGACCAAGGAATTACACCGTCTGTGTTTGCTGACCGCATTGGAGTGCAGCGATCGAATGTAAGCCACGTGTTGTCGGGTAGAAGCAAGCCAGGCTTAGACTTTCTTGAAAAGATCTTAAATCATTTCCCAGAGCTTGATGCACATTGGCTAATTACCGGAAATGAGGGAGGGGCTGTTGTAAATCAGCGTATTGAAACCATAAACAACGAATCAAAGCCCCTGTCAGATTCAAAAGAAGTCACGAAAATTGTTGAGTTTTATTCGGATGGAACCTTTCAGGAATACCGACCTACGTCAAAATAATCCCAGAACCAATCAACTCATCGTTTATATACCAAGCTGCGAACTGACCTGGCGTAATGCCGCGCTGTTTTTCCGCAAACAAGATGTACAAGGTGCCGTCGATGTTGTATAGTGTTCCAGCTTGCAAGGGTTGACGGTAACGAATGCGAAAGAGACATTCCAAGGCTTCATATGAATTGATTTTATGCTTCATGTTAATCCAGTTAACTTCTTTATTTTCAATTTTTAATGCCCAACGGTTTAAACCCGGGTGTTGTTCGGTTTGACCGCTATACACGGTATTGGTTTCGATGTCTGTACCGATCACAAACGACGGTTCGGGACGTCCTCCTATGTGTAATCCTTTTCGCTGACCAATGGTGTAGTAATGTGCTCCTTGATGTGTCGTGATTTTCTGACCCATGTCGGACGAATATTCAAAAGGCTTGCTCAATGCAATCACATTTTCTTTGCTGACTTCCAATGCATTGTAGTCATCGAACTGAGTCAAGTGTTGCGGAATCTCAATGATATCGCCAATCTTTGGTTTCAGCTGCTGCTGCAAAAAGGTCGGGAGACTGATCTTTCCAACAAAACACAAACCTTGCGAGTCTTTCTTTTCTGCGGTCACCAACCCAATTGCTTTGGCAATTTCCCGGACTTCTGATTTCTGCAGACTTCCAATCGGGAAGAGGGCGCGCGAAAGTTGTTCTTGGTTCAGCTGGCAAAGAAAGTACGATTGATCTTTATTTGGATCCAAGCCAGCACCAAGTCCAACGGTACCAGCTTCGTGCTCTATGCGGCGGCAATAGTGGCCCGTAGCGACATAATCTGCGCCCAGTTCGAGCGCTGCCTTCAAGAATACATCAAACTTGATTTCGCGGTTGCAGAGGATATCGGGATTCGGCGTTCGGCCGGACTCGTATTCGTGGAACATGTAATCCACGATGCGTGACTTATATTCTGCGCTCAAATCAATCACTTGAAAAGGGATTCCAAGCTGCTGTGCCACAAGCAAAGCATCGTTTGAATCATCGATCCATGGGCATTCATCCGACAGGGTAACGCTCTCGTCGTGCCAGTTGCGCATGAACATGCCAATGACTTCATATCCTTCTTGAAGCAAGAGATGAGCAGCAACACTGGAATCAACACCACCAGAAAGTCCTACAACGACGCGTTTCATGGAGCAAAAATACAAAACTCAAGGTGTTTATTTGTCGATATCGATTAGTTTACTTTTGTAAATTACATTTGTAAATCAATTTAATGGTTAGATTAACACTTTCTAACAACTGCATAAACCCCAACTCAGCTTTTTTTCGTTATTTCGTCCTCCATGAAATTTGCCGCGCTCTTTTGTTTTTTGTTCCTTTCGCTGTTGACTCAAGCGCAACAGTGTGACAAGGTGCTGTTCACTGGAAAAGTGGTCGATACTTTACGTCCGCAAAACTTTTACAACCTGATGATTGTAAACCGCCGCACAGGACAAGGTGTTTTCGGTCAGCCCAACGGATCATTCAGCGTGTACGTGAGCAATGGCGACAGCCTTTCCATTTCAGTGCGTGAATATCCCCTGGTGAAATTGGTGGTGAAGGCCGATTCCAATTGCCAATTCTTAAAAACAATTTTCATTGAACCCAAACCACAAGAAGTGCGTGAGGTGGTGGTACGTCCGCTAAAAACCTTAGAACAAATCAAAGAAGAGCGAGAAGGTTTGGCCATGCGCGAAACACGAATGGTCACAGGAATTGAGATGTTACAAAGCCCCATCACCGCCTTGTACCAAGCATTTTCAAAAAAGGAACAGAACAAACGGTGGATTGCCGAGCAGAATTACAAGGATGACCAGCGCCGCGTCGTGAAAGAATTGTTGCGCACCTACATTGCCTACGATATCATCGAGCTCGACGAAGAGGAATTCGACAACTTCATTGCTTTCCTGAATGTCAACGAGGACTTCTTAAAAACCGCCACAGAAATGGAACTCATCACCTTCATCAAGGACAAGTATGAGCATTTTAGGGACATGAAGAAGTAGCTCCCTACAAAAACACCGGTGGCCTTCTAATCTCTATCTTCGCGGCATTCAACAAGGACGAGGTGTTGCGGATGCTGAACAAAAAGCTTTTATTTCCTCCAATCGGCGTCCAAAAGAAGGACATTGCCCAGCAGTGCAAACTTCGCGACAAGGTGATTCTGGCATTGGTGATGCGCGGATTCTGTACATCGAAATTGATGTTGCCTCCAATTTTCCATCGCTTGGTGAAGCTGATGTCACCATTCACCACCAAAGTCTGAACTTGTGTGTATTTGTCCGGAGCTAACGCACTGATGGCCGTGTTGGCGTTGATGCCGTACACGTGGGAGAGGGAAAGTTTCCACGGTATAGTGAAGTCCATGATCCACTCGGGATGCAAGGCGTAATAGTTCAAATCACTGTTCCAGTTTTCAAGCACGTTCTGCTTGTTGTCTTCGATTTTCTTTCTGGACTCTTTGGAGGTGATGGTCAAAGTAGTGGTTAGGTTGGTGCGCAACATTCGACCCAAGGACTGCCCCTTCGAAAGAGCATAGATTCCGAGCGTTTTTCCCGTTGAGTCATACGCATAAGGCGAAACCGAGGTGTTTGCTACGAAATTGATCCACTCGAAAGGACTGACCCTCAAATTCATGTCGATGTCGGAGAGGTTCATGGAGTCTTTCATCAAGTCATAGGAACCGTTAATGGACAACATGTCGATGATGCGCGTTTTACTGAAACCAGTCACGGTGTCTTTGGCTGACATGCGCTTCAACTCGAAAGTGTTGTTGACTCCAAAGGTGATCATGCCTGCTGCCTTGGAGGCACCACTTTGATAGATGCTTCGCTCAAATGGGGAATAAGTCACGGTGTTTTGATTCACGCCAACAGAATCTGTAATCAGGGTGTTGAGTTGCGGGACGTAACGGAATCCAAGGGAAGGGGTCGCGATGTGTCGCAGCAAGGGCTTTTTCTTTCCCACGAATTTGTAGTAGGAGTATAGCATGGTGGTCGCTTGAATGTTGATGGACAGTTCATGAGCAACCCCTGTTTTGCTGATCGTATCTGTGACCGTTTTGTTCGTCAGCGGGTCGTAGGACTTTTGAATTTGCTGAAAGTTGAGCTTCGTAGAATAGTTGATCGATGGGTTGATTTTTACCGTATTCTTGAAAATCGCCGCACTGGTTTGAATGGTCATGGCTTGCTGAAATCCATTCATGAAGTTGTTGGAGATGGCTGGTGCGTTGAAGTTGGACAACAAACTGTCGCGGAATGTGGCTCTGTTCACACCTTCAAAGGCATAAGTCACACCGATCCGTGAAATGGCTTGCTGCCAGCCTTTTGTCCCACGAACCACTTTTTTGAATGGAAAAATACGGCTTACATTTAAGTTGAATTGTGGGGAGGTGAGGGCTACATTTTTCGTCAAGGAATTTTGGCGAACAGATAGTTTTAGTCCGGTCGTAATAGGTTTTCCTGGGAAATTTCGGTTGATGTTGACGTCGGAATTAAAGCTGTTGTTGAAGTATTGATCATTCAGCGGATCGAGGTTGTTCTTGGACTTGTTGTCGGAAATGAAATTCACGTTGGAGTTGAAGTCCCAGTAGGGATTTGATTTGGCCAATTTTCGGTGGTTCCACGCAATGCTCAATTTGTTCTTGGCGTCGTAGGAGGGAAATCCTGTTCGGAATTGCTGAAAGCCCACATCGAGTGAACCCGAAAACCCATAGCGTTTGGAATAGTCCAAGACATCACGTATACCCCAGCTACCGCGCGAATACAGGTTGACATAGGCCGATGTTTGCAGGTTTTGATTGATTGGAAAGTAATACCCTAAATTCTGCACCCCAAAGCCATAAATCGACTGCGGAATGATTTCTGGGAACAAAATCCCGTGCGTGCGCTCTTTCTGCTGTGGAATCACGCTGAATGGAAGTCCCAAAGGCGTTGGAACTCCTGCAATCCACAGGTTCATCGGTCCTGTCACAATGCGTTCTTCGGGAATCATGATGGCACGCGACAACTGAAAATGGTAATGCGGCTCTTCGAGGTCACAGGTGGTGAAGCGTCCTTCTTTGAAGTGGATTTCTTCGTTTGGCTGACGCTTGGCGACTCCCATGTACAAAAACAATTCATCTTGCTTGATGGCCAACTCTTGGATGTATCCTTTTTTCGAGTCAAAGTTGTAGCGAACGGTTGCGGCTTTAACCTCCTGCGCACCATCGGTAAAAACGGGAAATTCAATGCGGTTGCTATCGGCGTCGTAGGCGTAACGTGCTTCCATTTCGTTCTTTCCAAGATCGATGAGAATGTATCCCGCTTTCATGGAAACGTCCTCCGTTTTAACACTTGCATCGCCGTAAAGGTGTACTTGTTTTTTCTTTACATCGTTATAGATGGAATCGCGTGCACTGTAGGTCACAATCTGATCGAAGCTTTCATCGTTCAAAACCAAGGTATCACGCAACTGTCCAAACGCAGCAGAAGGCGTGCACATTATTAACAATGCACCGAAGATAAGTATCGCTATGGATCTATTTTTGGTCAAACCGACTGGGTAAATTTGTAACGTATGACAGATAAACCGGTCACAAAACTAAACAATAAGCGTCTCACGATGGATAAAATATCGACATATAACAGAAAGGTCGCTACTTTATTGCTTTTCAGTGCCCTTTGTATGTCCAGTGTTTTCGCACAAAACACCACCAAAGAGCGACCAACAATTAAAACTATTGTCATCGATGCAGGCCATGGCGGGAAAGATCCAGGATGCCATGGGGCCGCTGCCAATGAGAAAAGTGTCTGTCTGACCATTGCGCTCAAATTGGGCGATTTAATCAAAAAGAAATTCCCTGAAATCAAGGTAGTTTACACCCGCGACAAAGATGTCTTTGTGGAATTGGACGAACGGGCAAACATTGCGAACAAAGCGAAAGCGGATTTATTCATTTGCATTCATGCCAATGCAGCTTCACCTGCTGCGTTTGGCGCTGAAACCTATGTACTCGGACTTCATCGCACAGAATCACAACAACATGTGGCAGAACGTGAGAATGCCACCATTTTCTTAGAAGACGACAAAGGGGAGAAATACAAAGAATTTGACATGTCTCCAGATGCCTTGATTGCGCGTCAAATTCAGTTGGCGGTGTTTCTAGATCAATCGATTTTGTTTGCAGAAAAGCTCCAAAAAGAATTTAAAAGCATTGGTCGTTACGATCGTGGGGTGCGCCAAGCTGGATTTTTAGTACTTTACAAAACAACAATGCCCAGTGTGTTGATCGAAACAGGTTTCTTGACCAATCCAAACGAGGAAAAATTTCTGGCAGATGCGGACGGCCAAACGAAAATGGCGAATTGCATGTTTGCGGCATTTGAGAAATACAAGAACGAGCTGGAAGGGGTAGATGGTCAAACCACGAATACTACACAAGGAACAACGGATAACCAAGTGAAGCCAGAGGTAAATGAGCAAATAAATCCTGTTGACAAGATTATTTTTCGTGTGCAGATTGAAACGTCATCCACGAAAATAGCCGCTACATCGTCGCGATTTAAAGGATTTCAAGTGTTTGAATACCTGCAAGATAATTTATACAAATACACTGTTGGATCATTTGTAGGGGACTACAAATCGGCCAATGACTACAAGAACAAAATGAAAGGCGAAGGATTTGTGAATGCTTTTGTGGTCGCCTTTCTCAATGGAGAGCGAATTAATTTAGAAAAAGCTATTAAATTAGCACAAAAATAAGATTTTGAAAATCTCAAAAGAAATCAAAGCCGGTGTCATCTCTATTCTCGCAATCGCATTGCTTGTGATGGGGATTAATTTTCTGAAAGGAAATAGTTTTTTCGGAGGGGATGAAGTATACTACGCATACTTCCCAAATTCAGGTCAATTGGCAGTAGCCAGTGATGTTACGCTCAATGGTGTAATCGTTGGAAAAGTGCTGAATGTGGAATACGTTGGAACCAATTCTCGAGAAAAACGCGTAAAAGTTTCCTTCAACATCCAGAATAGCGATGTGAAAATCCCGAAAGGATCTGTGATTGAAATTGGTTCTCTGGATTTGTTCAGTAAGGGAATGTTGTTGAATTTGAATGCAGACCTATCCAAAGGGTTTCACAAGCCAGGGGATGTGATTCAAGGCAAATTGGCCGTTGACATGATGGCGCAGGTAAAATCGTATGCAGACCCGATTTCTCAGAAGGTACAAGGAATGATGAGCTCCATCGATAAGATG
>CAMBMC010000049.1 GCA_945868555.1 Chitinophaga pinensis
CCATTGATCATCATGGCATATTCTCCAATGGTCATTCCATACACAATGGGAACCGGATGCATACCTACAAAGGATCTTTGTTCTGGCTCACGAATAGGTCCATCCACATAGTGACCATTTGGATTTGGACGATCAAGCACCACAAGCTGTTTCCCATTTTCAGCACACGCCTGCATGACATAATGTAAGGTAGAAATGTAGGTGTAAAAGCGAACTCCTACATCTTGAATGTCGTAAATAACGATATCTATGTTGGCCATTTCAGATGGCAGTGGTTTTTTATTTTGACCGTACAAACTGATTAAAGGAATGCCTGTCTTTTCATCCACAGAGCTATGAACTCGTTCGCCTGCATCCGCTTGACCACGAAAACCATGTTCTGGTGCAAAGACCTTTTGTACATTCAGCCCGAGTGAAAGTAAAGTGTCCACAAGATGAACATTACCTACCATGGACGTTTGATTGCTCACCACCGCAATGTTTTTATTTTGAAGGGAATCCATGAAGAGGTGAAGACGGTCGATGCCAAGCACAGGGGCGCGCAATGGATTGTGAACTTGCTGCTCTTCAACACGAATGCAATCCGTGTCACCAGGTTCACACTGCTCAATGACTTGGGTTTCCGCAATGGTGGTGCGCCTTGGTTTGTGAAGACCACAAGAGGTCACCAAAAGAATTAAAATACTTTTTAAGCACAAATGCTTTATGTACTTTCGTACATTCAAAACAAGCTGATTGCCGTTTGAGTATTTCATATCACAAAGAATCCTGAAAAGCGAGGTCGAAGGTAAGAAAGTTTCCAGACCCATCGTTCGCATTTCCATGTTAAGTATTGCACTTGCAGTTGTTGTTAATTTAATTACAATCGCAGTGGTTACAGGGTTCCAGCACGAAGTTCGCGACAAAGTTACGGGTTTTGGTTCGCATATCCTTGTCATGAATGCTGGTGAACAGAGTGTGTACGAAGCTGAACCCCTCTTGCGAGATACACTCTTGCGCAATTCATTACAAAATTTCGCAGGCATTGCCACTGTGAATGCTGTTGCTTACAAACCTGTATTGTTCCAATCCGGAAAGGTAGAGCGCACGATCAGAACAAAAAACGGCAAAGACTCTGTATTTGTGCAACAAGAAATTATGGCTGGGCTTCTAAAAGGAGTTGATTCAAGCTACGACCTTCATTTTTTCAAAGAAAATTTAATCTCCGGTCGTTTACCTGATTTCACCACTCCGGAAGCGACCAATGAAATTCTTTTATCGCAGCAAGTTGCAAAAACCTTAGGTGTGAAACTCAACGATGATGTGAAGGCATTTTTCGTGAAAAACCAGCCCATCCGACGCAACTTCAAACTTGTGGGGATTTATGAAACAGGACTGGATGAATTCGATAAAAAAATGGCCTTAGGCGATCTTCGACTTGTGCAAAACCTCAATGACTGGGGCGTCAAAGCAGCCATCACGGTGGAAGACACACTTTACAATGGCCAATTGATCGTTCGTGCAGAAAGCAGCGGTGGCAATGGCAATTACCGTTACGATTGGGGGAAAGGCTTTGAAAACTATTCAGGTTTTCCCTTGTGTCCAACGCGTGACACTGTGATCCGTTTGATCGTATCAGACTATTGGAGCAACATTGATGGCCGCAACGAAACAACGAGCAAAGCAGATACGGCGTTTATGTTCATTGATGTTCAAGCGCACCACGGTAATGTAAATCACATCGACGAAGACTGTGGATTTCAAACGAATACAGACGGAACAATTGACAAGACACTGACGGCGGAAGGATTTAGCATTGATGGTTTTCATCGTACAATTTCTTTTGAACCAAAAGATGGCCCTGGAAGTTCCTCAAACTACATCGGGGCGTATGAGCTTACCGTGAACGATTGGAGCGCCTTACCTACAATCTATGAAAAACTGAAAAGGCAATTTTCCCTTATCCCAACTCCCAGTGGTCACATGTTGCGGGTGACGAGCGTTACCGACGAACAAGCTGACATTTTCATGTGGCTTGGTTTTTTGGATTTAAATGTATTGATTATTCTTACCCTGATGATCTTGATCGGCATCATCAACATGGGTTCTGCACTACTTGTACTGATCCTTGTTCGCACAAGCTTTATTGGCTTATTGAAATCCATGGGAGCTACAGACTGGAGCATTCGTAAAATCTTCCTATTCCAATCTGGACGACTTATTCTGCGTGGGATGGTTCTTGGAAATGCCGTCGGACTAAGCCTTTGTGGATTGCAGGAGTATTTCGGAATTATTCGCTTAAATCCGGAAGTATACTATTTAGATTCAGTTCCAATCGAACTTAACTTAACGGCTTGGATTGCACTCAATACAGTGACCTTTGTGGTCTGTTTAGCTGCACTGATTATTCCGAGCATTGTGATTACAAGGATCCGCCCATCGAAAGCAATAAAGTTCAATTAAACTATTGCGTCTTCAACTCAACAAACTGGAATTCACGGTATTTTCCTTGATCCTCGAAGTCACTTAAATAGGTTGGTCCTTGCACTTTGGAAAACTCAATCGCAACAAGAACTTTACCTGACAAGCCTGCTGCTGCGAAATAATTCTCCAATTCTTTTTTCATGCGCTCGGCACGCGCGTCAGCCAGCTTTTGATTCGATCCCTCGAATTCTTTTGTTGGAACGGTAGATGCGGATGACTTAATCTTGATTTTCACCCCTAAACGGCCATTTTTTACTTGGGCCTCCACTTGTTTCACAAAGGAAGCAAGTGATTCATTTTCAGCGCATGTTAGGTTGGCTTTGTTGTAATCGAATACATACTTGAATGTCAAGTCCTGCATTGGAAGAGGTTCGCCTACTTTCGCTGTACACGTTGCTTTTTGTCCGATGGCATCCGTTACATTAATTACATAGGATCCTTTCATCACACCCGACGGATTTTGCACCGACGCACCGTTTGACCAGACATAATTAAAGGGAGCGACTCCACCGGTAACTGAAGAAGACAATGTTCCATCAGCCCCACCGAAAGTGCTTACATCCTTTCCTTTACATATTACACTCAATGCTGGCGGTGTTAAAATTGATGCCATGTAGATGTCACTTCGTTCGCCATCGCGATTACTTGACCAGTACATGGAATTGCCTGAATAGGAGAAATAAGCATCAAACTTCGGTGAATTCACTTTGTCACCAAGACTTACAGGAGTTGACCAATTGACAAACGAATTTCCCTTCATCACCGAATAGAAAATATCTGCATCACCCAATCCACCTAAGCCATTGCTCGAGAAGAACAAGGTATCCTTGCCTTTTGACAGGAATGGAGTGGTTTCAAATCCAGCGGTATTGATGACATTCCCCATGTGTTGAGGTGCAAGCCATTGACCATTTTGTTTTGTACTCACGTACAAGTCCTCTTCACCGATTGCATTTGGGCCTTTGTAAGAAATGATGAGTACATCCTCAGAATCCGCCACATAAAAGGTGTAAAATTCACCTTCAATATCCAATGTTGGAATTGAAATAGCTGCAGGTGTTTGCCACTTCCCACTCTTCATTAATGAAGCGGCTAAACCTTTTACTAAATCCTTTTTTCCATCATAGGAATTCAACACATACAGAGATTTTCCTGAGGAACTCACACCTACAATTCCATTGTTGAATTTATTATTTAACTCAGATAAGGGTTGGCAGGCACTATAACTTCCATCAGCCGCGCGCTTACTGAACCAAATGTCTTGATCCGATTCGCCTGAAACCGAAGCTGGGTCAAATGCACGAACAAAATAGAGAAGTGAACTATCTTTTGAGAAGACGGGCATAATTTCTTCAAACGAAACGGTATTTACTGTTCCAGGAAGCTTTTTGGGTTCAGAAATTTGCCAAAACTGAGCCATTGAATTCATGCAAAAGCCACAGAGAAAAATCACAAAGAGGATTTCTTTTTTCATCATTATAAGTCTTTAATTGAACACAGAATTAACGCCCAAGCATTAAACCAAGCACCAGTTCGTGTCCTCCAGAAGTGAAGTTATTGAAGCGAGAAATGGAATAATCGTATGAATATCCTAATTTGAATCGTTCAGAAATATTCAAACCTACCATCCCGATGATGGCGTCTTTGTTGCGGTAAGATACACCTAGCCACAACCATTCTTTGTATTCCACTTGCAAAGATCCTTCGATTGTCAAAGGTGCAGGCGTCATTTTTTTCACGAGAATAGCTGGAGTGAGTGTTACATTGTCATTCACCGGAATTTTCACCCCTGCCGTAGCATTGAAATGCATTTGCATATTAAAATTGGCAGTTCCAGCGCCAAAATTTACTAAATCTTTAGTCAGGTGGTCTGCAGAAATACCCACAAAAAACTTCTTTGAATACAGGTAAAAACCAGCCCCTAAATCCATAATAAATCTATTGGATTGATTCATTACGAAGTTGTTATACGTTTGATCGGTATAGCCAAGTGTTGGATCCACCTGATTGAGCACTTGCGCCTTGTCTTTCAGAAACGAGTGATTTGAAAGTCCCAAACGCGTTCCAAAAGAGAGGTTAACCTTTGACGATAGCGGCAAATGCAAGGCATAGGTTCCAGCGACTTGCATGCGTCGAAAGGCCCCGTATTGATCCGCAATAAACTGGCCACCAACAGCATGCTTTAGTTTACCCGTTTTCACTTCAGGGTTTTTAACAGGTCCTTGACTTGTTCGCAATGCAGGATTGTATTTTGGTTTATCTGGCAAATTTAATGGTGAAGACACAGATAAATAAGCCGTTCTTGGCTCATCACCAAAACCTGCCCATTGCCAACGACCACTCATTGTTATATCCGTAAAATCGTATACTCCAGCTGCCCCTGGATTCACCATATACTGATTTCTAAGGTATTGACTGTACTGCGGAATTTGCTGAGCATACGCTGTAAGCGACAAAAGAAACACAGAGAAAAAAACACTTTTTTTCATGAAAAAAGAATTGTGTTAGTGACACCAATTGCTCAACACTAGTTTAAACCATTATGAACCTGAATTTATGGTTCCAATAAAAAGCTAAGCGCAGTAGCGATTCAAATATAAAATAAAAAAATGAGTTAAAATGGACTTTGACAAATATCACATTTGATTCACAGAAAATTAATCTTCTACTCCATACAATCGCAAGGCGAGTCGAAATGAATATCCACCCAAGGCAGTCTTTTTCTTAAGGCTTCCTGAAAGGATGGGCCATATTTTACTCCTTGAATTTCAATCACCTTCAGTGCTTTCAACTGATCCATCGACTGAGGGAAATGGGCTATTGGCACTTCCCATAAATCAATCATTTCCACCTTCGTGCAGTAGCCAAAACACTCTGGAATTTGATCGAAGGTATTTCTATTGATAATTAAGATTTTGAGCTTGCTTAAGCGACAGATTTCATTTGGAAAAATGGATAATTCATTTTTTGATAAATCCAGTACCTCGATATACTTAAAATCACCAATGAAACTGGGGAGCTCAGTCAATTTGTTCTTTGCAAGGTCAAGCACTTTTACATGCGTAAAGCAGGCAATTAACGCAGGCACTTCAGTTAGTTTTTCACGTGCCAATGAAATGGAAAAAACGGAATCTGGATTGGCACTTGCGAGCTCCTTTAATGTGTACACTTTGAGCGAGTCAAGCTGCGCAAAAGCAACTGAACTATATATTAAACTCAGCAGAAGTACGAACGAATTTTTCATCTTTTTGCAACTGTTCCTTTAAGGCCTCAACCGATTCAAATTTTTGTTCATCACGGACCCGTTCCATGAACCGGAGGGTGATCATTTTATCATATATATCTTCTTGAAAATCCAAGATGTGTACTTCCAAATTTACATTATCTGTCGATACAACGGTCGGTCGTCGCCCAATGTTTAACATTCCACGTAATGTTTTGCCCTCCACATAGACCTCCACGGCATATACACCAATACCAGGAACAAGCTTCAAATCACTATTCACTTCAATGTTCGCAGTTGGATATCCGATTGTTCTGCCCAAAGCGCGGCCTCGGATTACTTTGCCCGAAAGCTGATAGCATTGACCCAAGAAAACAGCTGCGCGTTTTACATCTCCCTTCAAGAGTGCCTCACGAATTTTTGTCGAACTGATATTTACCTCATCTATATCTTGAGCTGGAATTTCAATCACTTCAAATTCGTAGGTTTCAGCGATGTCCTTCAGGTATTGAATATTTCCCTCCCTGTTTTTCCCAAATTGATGGTCGTAGCCAATGACAATCTTCCGCACATGCAGCTTGTTGACGAGGATGTCTCGCACAAATTCCAAGGCAGATAAGCGAGAAAAATCAAAAGAAAAGGGATAAATGATTAAATTCTGAAGACCATATTCTGAGAGCTTTTCCATTTTCTCTGCTTGCGTATGCAAGAGTTTCAATCCATGACTTTCAGGATAAAGAATCATTCGTGGATGTGGGTAAAATGTAAGTAAAACTGACTCTCCATTTACACTATGTGCCTCATCCAATAAAGTCTGCAGAATTTTCTGATGTCCAAGATGAACACCATCAAATGTTCCAATCGTTACAATCGGATTTGGAATTTCAGAAATTGAATTCAGGTCCTTAAATATTCTCAACACTACCCTCCATTAAATGAACCATCAACTCCTTTAAAAAATTACTTATCGCACCACTGTGATGTCGCCATGGCCTTTGATCTCCGTGCCGTTGATACCAGTCGCCACGTACTTGTAGAAGTAAACACCATCGCTTACCTCCTGCCCACTTGGGGCGGTACCATCCCATTTTGGATCTGGATCAGTAGACTCAAATACAACACCACCCCATCTGTTCAAGATGACGATGTAGATTTCTTTCGTGTACAAATGCGTTAAGAAGAAGATATCGTTCGCAGTATCATCATTCGGAGAGAACACGTTTGGCACAATGACTTCAGGGTCACTAAATGGCACAACGATAATTTCTAAGGTATCACTAGAGGAACAAAGTCCATTTGATGCTGTAAGAGTAACAATATACGTTCCTGGGTCAGCATAGGACTGAGTCGTAGCATCCGTTAGGTTTGATGTATAGACATTCCCATTTCCAAAATTCCAATCGTAGGTCGTTCCGAACTGTGAACCATTCGCGAAGTTCACATCCAATACTGGGTTTCCAGTTTGAACATCACTTGTAACCAGTGCTATTGGGAAAGGAAGTACATTCACATTTACTGTCGATGTTGCTACACAACCGTTCGCATCAGTACCAGTTACCGTGAAGACGTTTTGTCCAATTGTTGGCGTAAACGCTTGACCATTCAAGGCACCGCCACTCCATGTGTAGGTTGCTGCGCCTGTGCCGTTTAGTACAACTGTTGTTCCTTCACAAATCACTTGTGCTGTTCCTGCGCCTACTACAGGCAATGGATTTACCACAATTGTTGCTGTTGCCGAAGTAGTACACCCAATCGCATCTGAATAGGTATAGGTTACTGTTTGTGTCCCAACACTTGGGTCAAATGATCCCCCAATCACACCTGTCCCAGAGAATGTACCTCCTGCTGGCGTACCGTTCAACACCACATTCGCGGCATCGATACAAATTGGTGTATAAGTCCCTGCGTTTGATGGCGTCAACTGAACTACCGTGATGGTCGCTACATCTGTATTGACACATCCATTTGCGTTCGTGTAGGTATAACTTACTGTTTGCGTATTTGCTGAGGGATCAAAGGCATTGGCTGTAACACCTGTTCCTGAGAATGTTCCTCCTGCTGGTGTTCCCACCAATGGCAAGTTCACAGCATTTGCACAAATTGGGTTGTATGTGCCTGCATCAACTAGGGGTAAAGGATTCACTGTAATTGAAGCTGTTCCTGATCCAGAACATCCATTGGCATCCGTATAGTTGTAAGTCACTGTTTGCGTTCCAGAAGCCGGGTTGAATGATGTTCCCGTTACTCCTATTCCAGTGAATGTTCCTCCGGCCGGTGTTCCAGCCAAAGTTACTGGCGACGCATCGATACACACTGGTGCATATGTTCCTGCATTTACAGGAGGTGAAGAATAAGACGTTACTTGAACGGCATCTGTGCTGACACAACCTGCTGAGGATGTTCCTGTAGCTGTATAGACCGTTGTTCCAACTGGTGGGATAAATGGCGTAGCGTTCGTGATGAGTGGTGACCATGAATAGGCCGTTGCTCCACTTGCGGTTAATGTGACTTGTGTTCCAATACAAACCGCTTGATCCACACCTGCATTGACTGCTGGAAGTGCATTGACCGTCACCGCGACTTGATCTGTGCTTGTACATCCATCAGCGGATGTTCCTGTCACTGTATAGGTTGCAGTAGATGGTGGAGCGAATGCCACTCCATTTGTTGCTGCTGGTGACCATGAATAGGTCGCAGCACCTGATGCTGTTAGGGTTGTTGTTTGACCCGCACACACTGTCGCGTCCGCGCCTCCAGCAATTATTGGAAGAGGATTCACAGTAATGGATGACGTTCCTGATCCAGAACATCCGTTCGGGTCTGTATAATCATAGGTGATTGTTTGTGTTCCAGACGCTGGGTTAAACGCAGTACCTGTTACACCGGTTCCTGAGAATATTCCTCCTGCTGGAGTTCCGGCAAGGGATACTGCTGATGCATTAATACATACAGGAGTGTATGTTCCGGCACTCACTGTTGGTGAAGAGTAAGAAATGACTTGAACTGCATCCGTGCTTACACATCCTGCTGCAGAAGTTCCTGTTGCGGTATAGACCGTTGTTCCAACTGACGGAATGAAAGCTATTCCGTTCGTGATGAGTGGTGACCATGAATAGGTCGTTGCTCCACTTGCTGTTAATGTGACTTGAGTTCCAATACAAACCTGTTGATCCGCACCTGCACTTACAATCGGCAATGGATTTACTGTCACCAAGACTTGATCTGTATTCAAGCATCCATTGGCATCTGTCCCAGTTACTGTATATGTTCCTGAATTGACAGGGTTAAACGCAATGCCATTGTTGGCAGCAGGTGACCATGAGTAGGTCGTTGCTCCTGAAGCTGCAAGTGTAATTGTTTGTCCTTCGCAAATGGTGACATCAGTTCCTCCAACCACTGCTGGCAATGCATTGACAGTAATATTTGACGTTGCTGAACCAAAACATCCGTTCGCATCTGTGTAACTATATGTGACTGTTTGAGACCCAGACGAAGTGGCAAAGCTTGTACCTGTGACTCCAGTTCCTGTGAATGTTCCACCTAAAGGTGCGCCAGTCAAGGTTACCGAAGCGACATCACTACAAACTGGGGAATACACGCCAGCATCAACAACTGGAGTTGCATTTACTGCAACAAGCACTTGATCCGTATTTGTGCAGCCTGCAGCAGAGGTTCCAGTTACTGTGTAGGTTGTCGATCCAGTCGCCGGAGTAAATGGAACACCGTCTGTGATCGACGGTGACCACGTAAATGAAACCGCATTCAATCCTGTTAGAGTAACTTGCGTTCCAATACACACGGACTGGTCAGCGCCTGCACTCACTACAGGTAGCGGATTCACGTTAACCATTACCATGTCTGTATTTTGACATCCAAGTGCTGAAGTTCCAGTCACTGTATACGTTGATGAAGTTGACGGCGAAAACGAAACACCGTTTGTCACTGTAGGAGACCATGAGAAACTTGTCCCTCCAGTGGCCGTAAGCGTCACGGTTTGACCTTCACAGATCGTCACATCCGTTCCACCATTCACTGTTGGCAAAGGATTAACCGTTACAAGTACTTGATCGGTATTCGTACATCCACTTGCTGTTGTTCCAATTACAGTATACGTTCCCGTTGCTGCTGGGGAAAATGCTACTCCGTCTGTCACCACTGGAGACCAAGAGTAGGTTGTTGCACCTGAGGCAGCCAAGGTTGCCGTTTGACCCGCACATACCGTTACATCCGATCCACCATTGATGGTAGGCACTGTATTTACAGTGACTAACACTTCATCGTTGTTCACACAACCGTTCGCTGTGGTTCCAGTTACGGTATATGTTCCCGAAGAAGCCGGTGTAAATGCTACACCATTTGACACAAGAGGAGACCAAGAATATGTTGTAGCACCAGAAGCAGTCAATGTTACTGTTTGACTCGTACATATTGCCACATCTGCGCCCCCATTCACAATTGGAAGTGGGTTTACTGTGACTAAAACCTGATCTGTATTTGTACAGCCATTGGCACCTGTTCCAGTTACCGTATATGTTGCCGTGGCAGCTGGAGTAAATGACACCCCATTTGTCGCCACTGGTGACCATGAATAAGAAGTTCCTCCGGCCGCAGTGAGTGTTACTGTTTGACCTGCGCATACCGCTGCATCGATACCTCCATTTACCGTTGGTAAATTATTGACCGTGACAAGCACTTGATCGGTGCTCGTACATCCGCCAGCACTTGTGCCAGTTACCGTGTAGGTTCCGCTAGTGGCAGGAACAAAAGATACGCCATCGCTTACCACGGGCGACCATGAATAGGTGGTCATACCTGAGCCTGCCAATGTTGTTGTTTGACCAGAACACACGGTCACGTCTGGACCTGCGTAAACAGATAGGCTTGGATTCACAGTCACAGTAACTTGATCGGTTCCGACGCAACCCGCAGCTGTCGTTCCAGTGACTGTATAAGTTGTTGTCGAAGGCGGTGAAAATGGAACACCATTCGTAATCGCAGGTGACCATGTATAGGTCGCGCCACCCGTAGCTGCTAAAGTCACATTTTGACCTGTACAAATCGCTTGATCTGCTCCGGCATTGATTGTGGCTGCTCCAGTCACCGTAATCGAAGCAGTTGCTGTAGTACTTGATGGACACAAAGGATTTCCTGTAGCAGAGTTCACGGTATACGTGTAAGTTCCTGGGGTTGATGGTGGGGTCACGGATACATTGGCGCCTGTGGTTGCAGAAAGTCCTGCAGCTGGCGTCCATGTATAGGTTCCGTTCCCGCCAGTAGCTGCAAGGTTGACAGAGCCACCTGAACAGACGGATGAAGTAACAGGTGTTAAATTGACCGGGATATTTACTCCGGCATTTGCACCGATGATATAGTTGCATACATCCCCTGCATTTCCATCCACCATGATGTAATAGGTGTTGCCAACGATTAAACCTGAGGCGGATACTGTTGATGGTCCACCGACAGCTGACCCTGGATTCCAACATGTAAAGCTTGTGACCGCTCCAGCACAACCAGTGGCCGAGAAGATGAACATCTGAATTCCGTAACCCAAGGTCGAACTTGTTACCCAAACATTGAAGGATACCGTTGTTGAAGAAGCAACAAACGAGATGAATGAGTTATTTTCAATCGACCCACAAAAAGCTGTGTTCAATTGTGGCCAGTAATTCGCCGTATAGCTTGATGCCGTGCTTCCGCAATACCCATTCAACTCACAGATGGGTGTGGCACTCGCACAATCATTTCCTGCAGGAGGATTCCCAACACAAGATGGT
>CAMBMC010000050.1 GCA_945868555.1 Chitinophaga pinensis
GTCATTCCACCTTTAAACTTGATGTGTTTTTTTCCTGGATACCATTCTGTATAAATCCCATCCTTCACTTCAACCAAGACTTCCTTTTTTTGAGGCTCAGTTGTTTCATCGGTTTCTTCACCGTTTCCACACGCCGTTAACACAAAAAAGAAAAGGATACTAAGGGTGATTAATTTATACATTGTTCGGCTTATTTTTCACGTGTTGTGGTGTATTCTACAAGTCCAATTAACGAATTTTTCGCTTCAGATTCAGGTATGTCAGTCAGTAAATCGAGCGCTTGAGCTTTCAATTCCAACATTTTCGTACGCGCATATTCAATGCCGCCATATTGGATGACCAATTCAACCGCACGTCGCACTTGCTTTGTTTTTTCGTTTTTATTTTTCACAATATTGATCAACTCTTTACGCACCTCTTTTGGTGCTGTATTGAGTGTGTAAATCAATGGCAGTGTCATTTTGCGTTCGCGAATATCAAGCCCTGTAGGTTTCCCAATTTTTCCTGATGTTCCGTAATCGAAGATGTCATCCTTGATTTGAAAGGCCAAACCAACCAACTCTCCAAAGTTGCGCATGCGCTCACTCATGTCCTCTCGGTCGACTGAAATTGCACCCGCCTCACAACAGGTTGCAATCAACGAAGCAGTTTTTTGACGGATCACTTCAAAATAGATTTCTTCAGTGATGTCAAGTCGTCGTGCTTTTTCAATTTGCAAAAGCTCACCCTCACTCATCTCCCGCACTGCGCGGGCAACCACTTCGAGCAATCGTACATTTTTCTTCTCAATCGACAGTAACAATACGCGCGAGAGCATGTAATCTCCCACAAGGACTGCAATTTTATTTTTCCACAAGGCATTTACAGAGAAAAATCCTCGGCGTTCATTGGCATCATCGACAACATCGTCATGCACCAAAGTCGCGGTGTGCAGCAATTCCACCAATGAAGCGGCATCGTACGAACGATCGTTCATTTCACCCAACATCTTTGCGGTTAGGAAGATAAACATCGGGCGCATTTGCTTGCCTTTGCGGCGAATGATGTAGTGGGTAATCTTATCGAGGAGAGGTACTTTGGATTTCATGCTTTGACGAAAACGCACTTCAAATTCAGCCATTTCTGACTGTATAGGGTGCATTATTTCATCGACAGTTTGCATGGAAACAAATATACTGAAAAGACAAGAGACCTGAAGATTTCGAGATATTAAGATTTCAAGATATTAAGACAAGAGCTTGGGCTGAGGTTCTCGAAGCCACAAAGGACCGCTGCGCTGAAAGACAAATGGACTTCAAGAGATTAAGATTTTAAGACGACAAGACTTAATCAATCTTCGAAGTGTTCAGAAATCCGTCGAGCTAGATGAATTCATTAAATTCCTGATAAGGATCGAATTTGCGAAGCAATCAAATTATGAATTATTCGTAACTCGTAACTCGTGGCTTCGAGACTTCCTTCGGAACCTCAGCCACCAAACTCATCACTTTAAGATCCCTGCTCGCTCAACAATAGCCTTGTTTTTGTTGGCCAATTGTCCGCATGCCGCATCGATGTCTTTTCCTCGGCTTCGACGAACATTGACCACAAGATTTTTGGATTCCAAGTAGGAGGCAAAAGCATCAACGCTTTCTTTACTCGCTTGTTGGAAGCCACCATCATCAATCGGGTTGTATTCAATAATATTGATCTTACAAGGTACGCATCTCGCAAAAATGGCAAGTTCCTGGGCATCTTCAATCCGGTCGTTGAAATCTTTGAAAATGATGTATTCAAAAGTGACACGGGATCCTGTTTTTTCGTGGAAATACTGCAATGCCTCAGTCAGTTCTTCGAGGTTATTGCTGTCGTTGATTTCCATGATTTTGCTTCGCTTCACATCGTTGGCAGCATGCAGCGAGAGGGCTAAATTGAATTTTACATCGTCATCGCCAAGTTTTCGAATCATCTTCGCAATTCCAGCAGTGGATACAGTGATGCGCTTCGGTGACATTCCTAAACCTTCTGGAGAAGTAATCATCTCGACAGAACGGAGTACATTTTTGTAATTCAATAGGGGTTCGCCCATCCCCATATACACGATGTTCGTGAGTGGGGTATTGTAGCGCAAATCGGCTTGATCACGGAGATAAACGACTTGATCAACAATTTCACCAGCACTTAAATTCCGCAAAAGCTTTAATTTTCCTGTTGCGCAAAATGTACATGATAAACTACAGCCCACTTGCGAAGAGATACACGCTGTAGTCCTCGACTTTGTCGGAATCAATACGCCTTCAACCACTTTTGTTTCATCAACGCCAAAAGCACATTTAATTGTTTTGTCACTGCTGATTTGTTGATCTTGGACAGTTAAATGGTCGATGTAAAATTCTTGATTGAGCAGGTCACGAAGTTCTTTGCTCAAATTGGACATGGAGCTAAATGAATGTGCATTTTTTTGCCAAAGCCACTCATACACCTGTTTGGCACGAAACGATTTCTCTCCGCGCTCGGATAAGGCTTCTTTAAGTTGATTGAAGTCTAGGGATCGAATATTTATACGCTGTTCGCTCATGTAAGGCCTCAAAGATACTGAATAAACACGTGTTTTAATGTGCCTTTAAATCCAACGGAGATCCGATTCTCTAAGAATGACGCTTTTGCCGTTTTGCAATTTGACGGTTGTAAAGGTTTTTGTATGTCCCTCAAACTTGACCATGGTTCCCTCGGGCAATGACAAAGTTGAGCGTTCTCCAAGGTCGTTCACGAAAACGGGAGCTGATTTTTCAAGGACAATTCCAAACGGCTGTTTGTGTAAATAGTCTTGGGTGGAGTATGCTGAGAAAATGCTGAAGCATAGCAAAATTAAGGTAGAGAACCCCAATACACGCAACATTGGATGTCGAGAAAAATCATTCTTACGCAACAGAAAAAGCAAGCAAAGACCGAATGCGAGAGCTAGGATTACACTCAAATATGTCCAGCTGGACAGCCCGACGCCCAGGAGTGCACGTTCAAATCGCGTTGAAATAGGGAAAGGGATGTCAGTCAATCCAAGTGATTTTCTACAGGCATTGATATTCGTAGAACTTTCTTGATCGAAAGGATTCGTTTTCAGTGCTTTGCAATAGGCCCAAATGGCCATCCCATTTTGGTTCAGATGATGAAAGCAAGATCCTGCGTTGAAGTAAGCACTCGTGCTGTGTGCTGATTGATCGGCAAGCTCTAAAAACAAGGTTGCGGCTTTGTCATATTCTTTTCTATTGCTCAGCGCTACGGCCTCTTCGAACTCGTTTTGGGCGAAGGAATAAATTCCTGTGAGCAGGAACAGAAATGCCAGAACTAGTTTCATGCCTTGTGCAATTCAAGAACAAAAATTCGTGCTTCCATGAGGGTATTTTCGGCATCAATGGCCTCAAGCCCCATGCCGTATTGCACATTTTCACAGGTGGACACCAGAGATGCATATCGAGAAATTTGCGCATCGGAAGAACCGTGTTTGATCAATTGATGCACAATGAACTCTTTGGTACTGGATGCCGTGTTTGAAATGAGCAGACAGTGATTGATTTCTTCTTCAATTGTCGTCTGAATGGCAGAAAAGAAGTTTGCGTTTCGTTCAGGATAAGTCCTTGAGAGTTGTTCAAATTGAGCATTGATTTCGTCACGGCTTAGTTGACTTGGAACATCGGATTGAATGGGTGCAAGATCTTTTCTTCGAAGCCATAATCCAAGAAGTAGTGCAATGAATAGCGGCGAGCCGAGCAGACCCCAGTAGAGTGGGCTCCCGAAGTTAAGTCCATTTTCAGCAGGGACATCCATCTCTTCGCGCATGGGACTCCACAAATCCAAGGTGCTTGAAAGTGACTGTTCAGCATTGGTAGAATTCTGAAAGTTTGGATTTTGCTGAATTCTTAAAATCGTGGGCTCCGTGGAGGACTCGATGTATTTCTCTTTGAAAGGATCGAAGTAGGCGAATCTTGTTTGTGGTAATGTTAAGTCACCTGCTCGATTGACCTGGATGTTGAATTCAAATGTAATGGAACCTTCTGCACCTTTGAAACTGTACGAAAGATCCTCGGTCATCACAGGATCTCCGTAGAGGATAAAACCATCAGGAAGGTCCAGCTTCGGTTCGCCGATGTTCTGCAAATTCCCCGTTCCTGAAATGCGTACTTTCATGGTGAAGACGTCACCCTGACGCATGCGCGAGCCGGATACCTCACGTGAAATGGTAAAGGACCCCACAGCGCCAGTAAAGCTAGATGGCGCTCCTGAAGGCAATGGCTTTACGTCAACTGATGCACCAGATGAGGTGATTGAAACAGCATCGAAAGCACTGTGCAAGATCAGTTTGAATGGTTCGATTTTCTTTTTTCCGGAGCCAGTAGGGAAAACAACTTTTTTATCGTAGTCAAAGGTGTAGTAGCTGTTCCCACGGATGCGTGCTTCTTCCAACAAGATGCGACTGGAATTTCCAATGTCGTGCTTGTCAATGACACCATCCATTGCAAACGTTCTGTAATTTTCGAGGTGTGTGGCATTGAAACGGGTATAAATCTTTGCAGATAAAACCAGTGCTTGACCTTCATAAATTGACTTTGCAGATTGCGTAATGATTCCAAAAGCTGGATCTCGCAATTGTTTAGCGGTAAGTTGCACATCAGATTGAACTTCGGGAGCAATCTTTTTGATGGTAACATTCACTGTATTTGAACGGTAGACTTTATTTCCCTTTTTCACATAGGCTGGACCAATGGTATATGTTCCTTCTTTGTCAATGGTGCCCGTATGGGAATAAAAATAATAGGTGACAGTGCGGCCAGTATTGTAGTCCGTTTCCTGCTCCATACCGTTCATGATGTCGTAACCCTGTGTAAACGATTGGGGCAGATCGACTTCGATGTCGCCGTGGATGTTGGATTTTACAGAGATGGTAATGACGTCACCTACATTGGCCGTTTTCGGTTCAACGGTTAACTGTACGAGAGGTTTTTGCGCAACACAAATGAACGCGAAAAAGAAAAACACACTATGTAAAACGAGATACTTCATCACCAGTCTTTCCCCGAACGGACCATTCCGTATGCTTCTTTTCCTTTGTTTAATTTTTTCATTGTGGCGGCCTCAGCACGTGTCAACTGATCCAGTAAGCGCTCAATGCTTTTGTTTGGCAAACGCGCACCGTTCTGATCTCCTTTTGAATCTTTGGGATTCTTGTTTTTGTTTAGATTTTTGTCCTTTTTCGGAGGATTTGGATTGTCCTTCGGAGGATTTTGTTTTGGTTTATTTTGCTTGTTCTTGTTCTTGTTTTTTTGTTGCTCCTTTAACTTTCGAATGGCTTCAGATAAGTTGTAGCGGGTCTTTTCGTTATTTGGATTTTTTCGCAAGGCATTCTTGTAGGCGCTAATGGCTTGAGAATATTCCTTCTTCTGCATGAAACTATTGCCAAGATTGTGATGAACCCTCGCTTGTTTTTTGCTGCTTTTAATTTTCGATTTACCTAACCACTGTGCTGCGGCTTTGAAATCACCAAGTCGATACGCTGTTTGACCAATTTCGTTGGCTAGGTTTACGTTTTTCGGTGCCTTCTTTTGTGCCGATTGGTAATACTGAAAAGCAAGCTTGAAATTTTTGTTTGAATAGGCAGTACGGGCCATGTTCAATGAATCACGCCATTCTTGTGTCTTCCCCGTAAAGCTGAGGAGCACGCTGATTGTGAACGATATGAAAATTGCCTTCGTCATTTTATCTGTTCCTTCGTTTCAGCCAATTTGTGCCCGTAATCAAGAGAAGACCACAAATCAAGGATGCAAATAACGGAAATTGATATTGATTTTGTGCTACCTCAAACTCCTGTTCTTGACCACTTGAGCGCTTCATTCGGTTAATTTGTGTTAAAATGGGCTTCAAGTCAGGGAATCCTTCTGCGGTAATGGCCGCAGTGCCTTTGGATTTTGAGGCAAGTTCACGGATGAGGTTTGGATTCATACGCGACATTACCAATTGTCCGCGTTCATTCCTCTTGTAACCCAACTCGGGACGTAATGGGTCGTTGGGCACGGGTCCTCCATTCGTTGATCCCATTCCAAGGATAGACAAAGCGATGTTTTTTTGACGAAGTGAATCGATGATTTCAGCAGGATTTTCTTCGTGATTTTCTCCATCGGTGATAAGTAAAACTCCTTTTGAGGTTTTGGATTTTGTGAACATTGTGTTCGCCGTTCGCAAGGCTGCTTTGATGTTTGTGCCTTGATTCGAGAACATTGACGTTTCAATTTCATCGATGAACAATTTTGCGGCGGAATAATCGGAGGTCATGGGCAATTGCACATAAGCACTACCGGCGAAAACACAGATTCCCACTTTTTCACCGGTAAATTGATTGACCAACTGATTTAGGGCACGCTTGGCACTGAGCAAACGCGTTGTCCCGCCACGCATGTCCTTGGTGTTCATCGAATTGGAAACATCTAGGCAGACGACCAATTCAAGTGTTTTTGTGGTGATATTTTCCTTTTTCGTTCCGAAGGACGGCTGTGCCATGGCCAAGAGAAGAAAAACAAGGAAGGATCGAAACAAGAGGAAGTTGATGAGGGCTTGATTCGCTTGAATGGGTTTGATTATCGAGGTACGAACATTTTTGCTGAGGTGCTGCGTTAAGGCATTTTTTCGACGTAAATCGAAATAGAAGAAAATGAAAAGTGGAAAGAGTAGACTTAATCCCCAGAGCGCGTCGCCGTTGATAAAAACCAAATGTGTTTGTGAATCATCCTCGGAAAAGTACCCGAAGAGCGCTAAAATTCCAAAGAATGCCAGCCAAAAGGCGAGTTCAAAAAGGAGAACAAGTGCGAACATGCGCTGGATAGGATTGGTATAGCTCTGATTATTGCTCATGTCGAAATAATGTGCGTTGAACAACCCATGTAAGCAGCGACAGCAGCAAAACCCAATTCAAAAAGGCCATCGGTGTGCTTGGCGGATCAGACGAATAGCGTTTGTCGGTCAGTTTTTGTTTTTCCAAGTCTTCAATTTCTGCATAGATCTTTTGCAGGCTGGCTTCATCTGTGGCGCGAAAATACTTTCCATTGGTTAGGTTCGCGATTTTCATCAGTACCTCTTCATCGATTTCGACCGGCATATTTTCGTAGCGTATGCCAAAAGGTGTAGATACGGGTGTGGGTGCTTCGCCATTGCTACCAACGCCGATGGTATATACGCGAATTCCCTTGGCTCGAGCAGTTTCTGCGGCTGTAATTGGATCGGTGTCTCCTGCTGTATTTGTCCCGTCGGTGAGGAGGATGATGACTCGAGAAGGCAGGCTGTCATTCCTCAATCGCGTTACGGCGGTACCCAATCCCGTTCCGATGGCGGTTCCACCTTCTAGCCCCTCGGGGCTCACGGCGTCAATTTGTTGTTTTAAAATGTTGTGGTCCATGGTCGCTGGACACGCCGTATAAGCCTCACCAGCATAGACAACTAGTCCGATGCGATCTCCTCGACGACCATCCACGAATTGCTTGGCTACGCGCTTGGATGCTTCCAAGCGGTTGGGCTCGAAGTCCATCGCGAGCATCGACACGGACACATCCAATGCAATGATGATGTCAATTCCTTTTTTGTAATCCTGATGTATGCCTTCCGGAGACTCGGGATGGTAGGGTTTTGCTAAGGCGAAAATGAGGAGTGCTAGCGCGCATAGATACCCAAGGATTATAACCTTGCGCACTCGAGGAATCCAAGAACTTGAAAATGTTGACTGTTCAGTCGGTTTTCCGGTGAATTTTAAAAATCCAGGCGCCTGTCGCTCCTTTTTTATCCACAACAAATAGGCAATCGGGAGCAGTGCCAAGGCGATGAACCAAAGCGGTGCGAAGTATTCATACTCCCAGACAGCGATGTTCCATTCCTCAAACATCGCTAGGTTCTTGTTCTGATGTTCGTACAACAATGCTGCGGCAATCATCGAGGTTTGCGCGAATCAATTTTTCTTCAGGAGCTGACTTGGCAAACTTCACCATGTCTGAACCGTTCAAGATTATTCCAATTTCGGAAAGTAGTTTCTCGTTCAATCCATAGTGCTTCAAGATAAGTTGTGCTTCTATCGTTGTTTTTTCAAGAAGATTGATTCCAAAGCGTTCCGATAAATAGTGGCGTAAGATGAAAGAAAGTTCACTGTAGTGTTCTTTTAATTCGTTCTTTTCCCAAAGCCGTTTCTGCTCGAGTTGTAAAATCAACTGAAGGGCTTTTTGTTTTAGCGTAAGGAGAGTTTCTTCATTCGGGGTTTCCTTTTTTCGTCGAAAGAGCCAAAAAAGGAATGCGATTAATCCAATAATGGAAAGCACTGCCCATCCCCATTTTTTGAGTACAGAAACGAGGACAGACGGTTCTTCGGGCAAATCTGTATATGTTTCTTCAATGTCGTAAATTTTTCCACCTTCTTTTTGGACAACCAAGCGTGCATTTAATTCTGTTCCTGGCAAGGTGATGTCCACATCATTGATGTTTACCTTTTGAGCGGCGAGCTGATAAACCCCCTCGTCCCAAGGGACCAATACATAGCTGCCTTTCCAAAATTTCTTCCCCTTGATGAGCACAACGGTATCGAAGAACGCTCCACTAATTTCTATGTCTGTAGAGGAAACAGCGCTGGTGTCCCCTGACTTTGTTGTGGGGAAATTTCCTTTTCTCTGGATGTGGATGTAGCTTGCGTCTTTCGGAAGTGGAACGAGGTAGGTCAAAGTCACCTTTGTACCGATGAGTACATCGTTTCGCGATAAGGTACTCGATGGAGCTTGCGAAACAGCAATGTTTCCAAGCAGTACAAACATGAATAGTCCAATCAGCCCTCTCATCAACGTTGTTTAAAAAGTGCAATGAGCGGACGAATGATGTCATCGTCTGTTTTGAGGATGACATTGTCGATGCCACTGCGGTTAAAGGCCTGTGTCAATTGGTGTTCGCGTTCTTGGTATTGCACTGCATAGCGCTCTCGAACGTTTTCATTGCTCGAATTGACCCAACATGTGCTGCCTAACTCCGCATTGAAAAGTGAAACAATCCCCAAATCTGGGAGGATTTCTTCAGCTTCATCTTTCAATCGAATGGCGATCGTATCGTGGCGCTTCGAGGTGAGCCGCATGCCATCTATGAAGTTGTGCTCATCTGTAAAATCACTGATAACGAAACTAATGGTTCGTTTTTTTTGCGTGTTCCGCAAGAATTTTAAGCCTTCGCTCAGGTCAGTTCCTTTCGATGTCGGCACGAATCCCATCAATTCCCTTAGGATAAGTAAGGTGTGTTTTTTTCCTTTTTCTGGAGCGATGTACTTTTCGACCTTGTCGCTCATGAAAAGCGCACCCACTTTGTCGTTGTTTTCGATGGCTGAAAAAGCCAGCACAGCAGCAATTTCCAGCGCCAAATCGCGTTTTGTGCGCTCGCTTGTCCCAAAATCGGTGGATCCCGAGATGTCAATGAGCAGCATGATGGTCAACTCGCGTTCTTCATTGAACACTTTAACAAAAGGCTCATTGTAGCGCGCGGTTACGTTCCAATCAATCGTTCTGATTTCATCGCCAAAATGGTAATCCCGAACTTCGCTAAATGCCATTCCTCTTCCCTTAAAGGCCGAATGGTATTCGCCAGAGAACATGTGCTTGGTCAATCCTTTTGTTCGGATCTCTAAGCGACGGATTTTTTTCAGAAGTTCGGATGTTTCCACGCGATTCAATTAGGGAACTTCTACCTTGCTGATGATGCGCGATAGTATTTCTGTGGCGTTCATGTTTTCGGCTTCCGCCTCATAGGTCAGTCCAATTCGATGGCGCATCACGTCGGGCGCAACAGCGCGAATGTCTTCAGGCACCACATAGGCGCGTCCATTCAAAAAGGCGTGTGCTTTTCCTGCGAGCGCAAGGTTGATGCTCGCTCGCGGGGAACATCCATAAGAAATCATTGGACTAAGAAATCCAAGACCATATTTTTCAGGTTCGCGCGTGGCGAATACGAGGTCGACGATGTATTGTTCAATTTTCTCGTCCAAATAAACTTCACGGACAAGCGCACGAGCACGTGAAACATCCTCTGCTTTCATGACGTTCACACACGATGGCAATCCACCCGCGACAACATTGCCGCGAATGATTTGTTTTTCTTCCTCCTTGCTTGGATAACCGAGAATTATTTTCAGCATAAATCGGTCAACTTGCGCCTCGGGGAGTGGATAGGTTCCCTCTTGATCAATAGGGTTCTGTGTGGCCAAGACCAAGAAGGGGTTCGGTAAAGCATAGGTGGTGTCACCAATGGTGATTTGTCGTTCTTGCATGGCCTCGAGCAAAGCGCTTTGGACCTTTGCGGGTGCGCGATTGATCTCATCGGCCAACACGAAATTTGCGAAAACAGGACCCTTTTTTACCGTGAATTGTTCACTTTTTTGGTTGTAAATCATGGTTCCCGTAACATCAGCAGGTAATAAGTCTGGGGTAAATTGAATTCGACTAAACTGCACATCAATCGCTTCAGAAAGTGTTTTGATGGCAAGTGTCTTGGCGAGTCCAGGAACTCCTTCGAGTAATACGTGTCCATCAGCGAGAAGGGCTATGAGCAAACGATCAATCATGTAGCTTTGCCCGACGATGACTTTAGCAATTTCCTCTTTCAAGTGTTTGATGAGGATAAATTCCAGTTGAATTTTATCATGTATTTCCCGCAATGCCTCTGCTGGAGTAGTTGTGATGCTTGAATTCTCGTTCATTTTAATTTTTTGTGCGAAACACACAAAGTTCACAAACATTCACCCCATGACCTTTGGAAGTGCTGTTAATTCTTGTTAATATTGTATAGCTAACCACTTACGATGATGAATAAACGAACCTGTCAAGAGTGCAGTCATGTATTGACTGGACGTAGGGATCAGAAATTTTGTTCTGACCACTGCAGAAACACCTTTAACAACCGAAAAAATGAGGATGCCACCGAACACATGCGGCGCGTCAACAACATTTTGCGGAAAAACCGACTGATCCTTAAAGGATACCTTGCCGAAGAAAAGATAAAAGTACATGGCATTCGGCTAGTCGATGAAGGCTTTAATTTCCATTACTTCACCAATACCTACCGCACCCGTGATGGCATCGATTATTTCTTCTGCTACGACCATGGGTATATTCGTGAGGAAAACGAGGTGTACCAGATTGTGCTGAAGCAGGATTCACTTCGCTAGATGTTGATTCCCATAATTTTCTGAAAACTGAAATTGAACTTTAAATTAAAAGTGTTCTTTTGCAGTTGGAATGGGAGCGCTCGACATGAAAGCAAAAGTGAGGAAGGGGATAAGCAGAAGATTGCTGCTCGTATGTTCCTTGCTGCTCAGTTTTTCCGTGTTTTCAATGACAAAAGAAGAGCAGTCGACCGTTACGTCTATTGAGAATAGGATTCAATCGGGCCAAC
>CAMBMC010000051.1 GCA_945868555.1 Chitinophaga pinensis
GATACTGCAGTGCAAGCCATAAAAAAAGGAGCCTTTGATTTCATTGAAAAACCATTGGACTTGAACCGTATTTTGGTGACCATTCGCAATGCAAGGGATAAAAATTCTTTGGTGGAGGAAACCAACCATTTGAAGACGACAGTAAAGCGTTTCAAAGGAAGCTCGATCATTGGAGAGACAGAAGGAATTATCCACATCAAAGAGATGATTGAAAAGGTGGCGCCATCGGATGCAAGAGTGCTCATTACTGGCGAGAATGGCACCGGAAAGGAACTTGTTGCGCGCTCACTTCATGACAATTCTAACCGACGAAAAATGCCTTTCATCGAGGTGAATTGTGCTGCGATTCCTTCCGAATTGATTGAAAGCGAATTGTTTGGACATGAAAAAGGCGCCTTTACTTCGGCTGTGAAGGATAAAAAAGGAAAATTTGAATTGGCCACGGGTGGAACCCTGTTCTTGGATGAAATAGGCGATATGTCAGCAAGTGCCCAAGCCAAAGTGCTGCGTGCTTTGCAGGAAAATGTCATACAGCGTGTTGGAGGTGAGCGCGATGTTAAGGTGGATTGCCGTGTGTTGGCCGCAACAAATAAAGATCTTCGAAAGGAAATTGCTGAGGGAAGATTCAGGGAAGATTTATACCACCGTTTGGCAGTGATTCTTATTCATGTGCCCTCATTGAACCAACGCAGAGATGATATTCCAGTGCTAGCAGAACATTTTTTAACAATGGTCTGTGCTGAGCATGGGGTGTCGAGAAAATCCTTCACGGATGATGCGCTACTGGCACTTCAACAAACAGATTGGTCAGGGAATATTCGTGAACTGCGCAACATCGTTGAACGAATGGTAATCCTTTGTGGAGAAAAGATTACAGGAAATGATGTAAAGCTATTTGCGAACCCTAAAGCGCAGTAGTTCCTTGCAGTAAATTATCCGAACATCGCGCCAAACTGACCAGACTTGGTAGTTTGAGTGCTTTCTACAGTAAGAATTGGTATGTGCAATTCATTCATGATCAAGTGCTGAACAAATTTATCAGAGAACGCATAAAATGTACTTTGGTAGTGTGTTGCAGCCAATAAATCGGCATTGTTCTCTTTGCAAAAGGCTATTAAATTATCATCAAAGTTCTTTCTTTCCAAGAAATGGAATTCAAAATCAATTCCTTTCTCTTTCAGTTGTTCGATGCAAAAAAGCATATTGGTATTCACCTTTGCTTTAAATTCGCTATCGTCATGTTTTCCACCTACCAAAAGTACTTTGGCTTTAAATCGTTGCGCAAGTGTTGCAGCGTATCGAACAATCTGTACACTCTCTTTTTCAAGATCAATGGTTTGAATAATCGTCTTTATATTTCTGAATTCGGACTCCTCTTGAACAATGAATAGGGGTCTTTTTGAACTTTCAACAACCCTTAGCGCAAAGCTTCCAAACATTTTTTGCATACCACGCTCGCCATGCGTTCCCATCACAACCAAATCAGCACTCGAAGCATCGGCAATCTTTCCAATATCTTCCAGAAATTTCCCCTTCATAATGACCTGTTCCGTTTCATTACTCCCAAGCGAAAGTTTGGAAACAAATGATGAAAGCGATGCTGTTGCAGTCATTCGATCATTTTCATCGTCAATGATGTGCAAGAAAGTGAGTTTTGCATGCAGTTCCGAGTTCAACCCAATGGCAAATTCTGCGGCTTTCTCAGCGGCCTTTGTGAAGTCTACAGGAATAATAATGTTCGCGCTCATGTGATGCGTTTTAGCAGTGAAAATCAAGTGCTTTTTATTCAGCGAAGCAAAAGTAGAAAAAAAGAGATAGAAAATAGCGATTTGACCTCCTTAAAAGTGTATTTTCACACCCTACATTTTTAATTCCATGCTTTAAGATGTATGGGCTTAGAAGTGTATCAATCCGAATTGGTTTTCGAGTACGTGCCTATGTTTTCAGGCACGTCACCAGACTTACACATGGATTGGTTGTTTGGGATCACTACATTTGAGCTTAGGTAAGTACATGACAAAACATCTAAAGTTATTTCTTGCTGGTTTAGCCATTAGTTTTTTTGGGTCAATGGCGCCAGGCACACTCAATATGACGACACTCCAACTGTCTGCATTTGACTCCGTTCAATCGGCACTTTGGTTTGCTTTCGGTGCAGTCATCATTGAAATGATTTATGCGGCCCTTGCCGTGACCTTACTTCACCGCATTAAAATTCCAATTAGCTGGAAAGAATCAGCAGAGTGGATTTTTGTTTTCGGTTTAATCTTCTACGGTGGATTTGTACTGTATGCTCAATTTTTTAATGCCCCTAGTCCAACAATAGAAAAAGTAGATTTCTCTGGAAGTGCATTTTTCTTCGGGATGAGTTTAAGTTTTGTTAATCCCTTCCAAGTTCCGTTCTGGATGTTCTGGGGCACGCTGTTAAAGCAACGGAATATTCTTAGGCATAGTTCTTCTGCAATTTTGATCTACACCATGAGCTCTGGGATGGGTGCATTTTCGCTTTTAGCAGGTTATGCAATCTTGGGTGGTGAAAACCGTTTGTGGATCAACGCCCATCAATTTGAATTTATGGTGTTTTACGGAAGTATTTTTCTATTGCTTGGAATTCTTCAAGCTTGGCGAAGTGCTATGGCTTATCGGAATAGGACGAGTGGTCAATAAGGTGATGATGGAAGCACTCATGGTTTTGGCTGCCAAAGGAAGCGCAACCGTGTAATCAGGGAAGTATTCGGAGGTGTGTAGTTTTGGAGAATTGCACCCTTCATGATCTGGACAATACTGATCGTCACGGGATGTTGTTCCTATCCAAAGCATATAAGAAGGGATTGTCTTCGATGCACCATATACACCGAAATCTTCACCGATCATTTTTGCGGTCATCGTTGCCATTTGTATGTCACTCTTTTTCAGTGTAGCCATCAGTAGTTTGCCCATGTCGGATGCATTGTAGACAGACGGAATGGACATGTCTAGCAAGGTATAAATCGGATAGTGTGATGTATCTAGTCCAGCACTTGCCGCAAGACCATTCCCGATTTCTTCTATGCGTTGAAGTATTTTTTTTCTTGCTTCTTCTGAGTAGGAGCGGATTGTCAGTTTCAGTTCAACCTGCGCGGGGATAATATTTCCAACCGTACCACCATGAATGGCACCAACGGTAATCACAGCTGGATCGTTTGGTGCTAAGCTGCGACTCACGATGGACTGGAGCTCTGTTACCAAGTAGGCGGAAAGAAGCACAGGGTCTACAGCACGGAACGGTTCTGCACCATGTCCACCAACACCTTTTATAGTAATGTTCATCATGTCCACAGCAGCGAAGGCGTATCCATCACAAAATCCAACTGTTCCACTTTTCAATTCGGGTGTGTTGTGAAAGGCAATGTTGTAATCAGCTTTAGGCAGCTTTTGGAAATTCGCAGAAGACAAAACGGCCTTCGCACCTTGACCAGTTTCCTCAGACGATTGGGCCAAGAAGATGACCGTGCCTTTCCATGTATTTTTATTCTTTACCAAGTCCTCTGCAACATCCAGCCAAGTCGTCATGTGAAAGTCATGTCCACACGCATGCATGCGCACAATCGCCTTGTCGGTTTCAATGTATGCTCCTGGCGAGAACGGAGAACCCGTTTCCTCAATAATGGGTAAGGCATCCATGTCAGTTCGGTACATGACAACCGGCCCTTTCCCGTTGTAAAATATTCCTGCAAAGGAATGAAATCCTAAGGAATCAATGATGGTGAACCCCACTTTTGATAAGGCACTTTTTAAGTAAGCTGCCGTATTTGATTCTTCGCCACTCAATTCTGGATGACTATGCAGATACCTGTAGCGCTCTTCAGAAAGTGCTGAAATGGGTTGTGCATATCCGGAGAAAGAAAGGACGCAAAAAATTACTACCTTGCAAAGTGCGGGTGAAGCCTTGTGACAAACAATTAAACCCTGAAAAAAATACCCACCCATTCCTCGTAATGAGCATTTAAATGAGGCCCAAATAATTTGAAACAGAAAGCCTAGAGACGCATCTAAAAGTTTGTATTTCTTTTTTTGAGAAGAACCAAGTTTAGAGTTGGTTGTCGTATTGAATTTCATTTATAATAGCAATAAATCGCAACGAAATTGCATAAAATCAGTGGAACTTCACAGTGTTTAGTGCATCAAAGAATATAATTTTATCCACAAATCAGGTCAAGAAATTTCTTGGTCAGGTGAGGCGTTGCGTAAGTGTCCAAGCCAATGTTTGCTGAGTGAAGACCATCCTTTTGGAAATGGGCGAATGCATCGAGAATAAATCTCTTCAATCTGTCGATGTCATCAAAGTCGAAAAATTGACCGCATTGCGTCGAATTGACTGCTTTATTCAAATCGCCATCTAATTGTCCAATGGCTAAAATTGGACGTTTAGCGCCAAGGTATTCAAAAAATTTCCCTGTCAGAATTCCTTTTACGTTTCCTGCATTGTTGGCGACCAACAGTAGAATTTGAGCGCTGCGTTGCATCTGGATACTTTCAGCGTGTGAAACGGAAGGAATCAGTTTCAAGTGATTTTCTAATCGATGATTTTTTAGATCATCAACAATGTGGAAGTCTACAGGTCCTACCAATTTGATGTGAAGATGATTGGCAATTTCTGGATTGTCATTTATCGCATCGCGCAGCGCTTTCCAAAGAGACCTCGGATTTCGTGCATTAGGCATTGACCCGAAATGCGCAATGGTAAACTCCTTGTCGAGTTGAACTTCTTTTGAATCGAACTCTGGAAAGATAAAACCATTCGTGACTACATGCACCTTTCGCTGTGCGATTTCTTGCAATCCTTCGGCGCAGGCGTCACTGACTGTTATGACATGATCCGCGGATTGAAGCACTGTTTTTTCATATTCTTTATGTCGTTTGTCTGCCCATTTTCCAGGCAGCAATTCATGGTAGAAGTCAATTTGTGTCCAAGGATCTCTAAAGTCTGCTGCCCAATTGATTGCAGGGAATCGCTTTTTTAGTCCCAAACCGATGAGGTGCATGCTGTGAGGTGGCCCTGTTGAAATTATTGTGTCAATCTCCGGGTGCTGCTTGAGGTAAGTGGATAAAAATCGAACACTAGGCTTGATCCAAAAAACACGAGCGTCAGGGACGAATAGATTTCCACGTACCCAAATCACCGCTTTTTGCACCAATCCAACTTTTCCTTGATGGGTAAGTCCTGCGCCAATGTTTGGGTTGCTTTTCTTACCAAGGTATTTGTGCGGTTCAAAGATCGGACGTCGAACTATGGTCAAATCAGGTGACACATCCGATTGTAAAGCCGGATCCATCGTTGGCCAAGCGCCATTTTCAGGACAATAGACATGAAGGTTCCACCCATTTTCTTTAAAAAATCGCGACATCCGCAACCAACGATGTACCCCTGCTCCTCCTGCTGGAGGCCAATAATAGGTAATCAACAGTGCTGTGCGCGTTTCTTTCAAGGTCAATTCAGTTTTGAACGGATTTCATCGAGAGCAGACTGAAGGCCTGACGGATTTTTTCCTCCTGCTGTTGCAAAGAAGGGTTGTCCTCCTCCGCCACCTTGGATGTGCTTGGCTGCTTCGCGAATCATGTTTCCAGCATTGAATCCTTTTGCCGCAATGATGCTGTCGCTTGCAATAATACTCAAGGTGCATGTTTCTCCTTCATTTCCTCCAAGGACTCCAAGGAAGTTTTCGGTTTCACCTTTCAATTGGAATAGAATATCTTTAATTGAGCCAGCGTCGAGTGACAAGATTTCTCCTAGGAAATGAACGTCACCAATTTGCTGAATTTTTCCTTTCAACTCAACTTTGGCATTGATAGCCCTTTCTTTTTGAAGCACTTCTATTTCGCGCTGTAGATGTACATTTTTCGCTTGTAAGTCTTCTACAGCTTTCACCACATCTTTTGGATTTTTCAAAGCCAAGGCCACTTGATCTAAACGTTCCGCTTTTTCAACGAAATAATGCTCAGCAGCAGCAGAGGTAATCGCTTCGATACGTCGAATGCCTGCTGCAACTGCAGTTTCCGTGATGATCTTGAACATGCCAATCTTTCCCGTAGATGAAACGTGTGTGCCTCCACAGAGCTCGACCGAGTCACCAAACTTTATAACACGAACAGCATCCCCATATTTTTCACCAAACAAGGCCATAGCGCCCATCTCTTTGGCAGTTTCCATTGGAACAGCACGCTGTTCGTTCAGTACATTGTTTTGACGAATGGCCTGAATGACCAATGCTTCTACTTTAGCCAATTCCTCATCCGTCACCTTAGAAAAATGCGAGAAGTCAAAGCGCAGATAGGAAGGATTTACCAAGGATCCTTTTTGCTCGACGTGTGTGCCCAAAACAGTGCGTAATGCATGGTGGAGTAGGTGAGTTGCCGAGTGATTGCTTTCGGATGCCTGTCTGTTCTCCTCATTCACAATAGCTAAAAATTCAGCCGATGGATCCGCAGGAAGTGTTTCTGACAAATGAATAATCAAATTGTTTTCTTTTTTCGTGTCAAAAACAGTGGTTTTGATGCCATTGGTTTCAATGAATCCGGTATCGCCCACTTGTCCTCCACCTTCAGGATAAAATGGGGTGTTGTTTAACACCAACTGGTAGAAGGATTTTTGTTTTTGAGAAACCTTCCGGTATTTTACTATTTTCACTTGTGCAGAGAGTTGATCATACCCAACAAATGTGATTTCTGTTTCTGGATGAACTTGAACCCAATCGTCGGTTTCAATGGCTGTGGCTGCGCGTGAACGATCTTTTTGCTTTTGCAACTCAGCAGTAAAGGCTTCTTCGTCAATCTGAAGTCCATTTTCACGTGCAATCAGTGAAGTTAAATCCACAGGAAAACCGTAGGTGTCGTACAATTCAAAAACGGCTACACCATTGATTACTTCAATGTCCTCTTTTTTAGATTGCGCAATGATGGCATCCATGCGCTTTATTCCTTGTTCAAGTGTGCGGAAGAAACTAATTTCCTCTTCACGAATTACTTTTTGAACGAGTTCCTTTTGTTTGATGAGTTCCTCGAATGGATCTCCCATTATGTCACTTAACACTACGGATAAATCACACAGAAAAGGTTCTTTCAATCCCAATGTTTGATACCCGTAACGAACTGCTCGACGCAAAATCCTGCGAATGACATATCCAGCGCCTGTATTGGACGGCAGCTGACCATCAGCAATAGAAAATGCAATGGCACGAATGTGATCAGAAATGACGCGCAGAGCAATATCCACCTCTTCAGTTTTTCCATACTCTGCCCCCGAAACTTTCTCCATGTGTTGAATCAAGGTCTGGAAAAGGTCAGTATCGTAATTGGATATTTTTCCTTGTAATGCCATGGCTAAACGCTCCAGTCCCATTCCTGTATCCACATGCGTCGCCGGAAGAGGTTCTAAACTTCCATCTGCTTTGCGGTTGAACTGCATGAATACATTGTTCCAGATTTCAATCACTTGCGGATGATCGAAGTTCACAAGGTTACGTCCATCAACGGCAGATCTTTCTGCTTTTGAACGCAAGTCCACATGGATTTCCGTACACGGGCCACATGGACCAGTATCACCCATTTCCCAAAAATTATCTTTCTTCGATGCGAGGATTATGCGATCTTCAGCGATGAACTTTTTCCAGATGCCAAAGCTTTCTTCGTCCATTGGAACATTATCTGTTTTGTCACCCTCAAAAACGGTAACGTACAAGCGATCTTTTGGAATTTCATAGACTTCAGTCAAGAGTTCCCAGGCCCAAGATATAGCTTCCTCCTTGAAATAATCACCGAATGACCAATTTCCCACCATTTCAAACATCGTATGGTGGTATGTATCCACACCTACTTCTTCCAAGTCGTTGTGCTTGCCCGATACCCTCAAGCATTTTTGCGAATTAGCTATGCGACGATGTGTCGGAACGGAGTTGCCCAGGAAATAATCCTTAAATTGGTTCATCCCTGCATTCGTAAACATTAAGGTAGGGTCATTTTTAACCACCATTGGCGCAGAAGGAACAATCTCGTGACCTTTTGAGGCAAAGAATTCAAAAAAGGTATTTCTAATTTCTGAAACTTTCATTCGGTTTTCAGTATTTTATTTTGTGTTGTAAAGGTACATTTTTCAGCGATATTTCAGTTCAAGTGATCGCTAGAAAGCGCGTATTAAAACATAAACACGCTATATTTGTCTTGCTTGTCTAAGAAGAAATACAGATATAACCCAGATACACTTTCCTACGAGGAGGTGTCAAGAAGTCCGCTAGCGCGTATTCTTCGCGTCCTATTGTGGGTGTCTCCGAGTATTGTAATGGGTATGGTATTGGCCTATTTCTTTACCCGAAAGCTGGATTCACCGAAGGAACTTTTTCTAAAGAAGGAGATTGAAACATACCGCAAAGAAATTGACCGTTTGAATGCGGACATAAGCCTTGCTAATGTAGTTTTAGAAGGTATTCAAAAGCGGGACGAGGAGTTGTATCGCGTGGCCTTGTTTGCCGATGAATTTCCAGACGAATTGAAGAATTCAGAAGCGGCTGATTCGAAAAAGTATGCGTACTTGGATGGATTAACCAATTCGACCTTGCTCCAGCGCACCTCAGCACGTATGGATGAACTGGAACGACGCATTCATGGGCAGTCTATTTCGTTTAAAGAACTGATCAGCTTAGCGAAAAACAAAGATAAAATGCTTGCCAGTATTCCAGCAATTCAGCCTGTAAGCAATAAAAATCTTAAGCACATGGCTTCAGGATACGGTTACCGCATTGACCCAATTTATAAGACACGACGCATGCACACAGGTATGGACTTCACCGCCCGGATTGGAACAGAAGTTTATGTGACGGGAGATGGAGTCGTCGAGTCAGTGGAAACAAGTGGTTGGGGTTACGGAAAATGTATTGTGGTAAATCATGGTTTCGGCTATAAAACCCGCTATGCGCACTTAAGTGCGTTCAAGGTTCTTCGAGGTGAAAAAGTTGCTCGTGGTCAGCTCATTGGCTTGGTTGGCAACACTGGAAAATCTACAGGACCACACTTGCACTATGAAGTTGAACACAATGGGGATAAAGTAAATCCTGTTCATTACTACCACTCAGATTTAACACCTGCTCAGTATGAAAAGTTGATTCAAATGAGCCAGAATTCGTTTAGAGCCTTTGATTAGTTACGAATTACGAATTACGAGTTATGAAAGTTTGATCCATTTGGGAATTTCATGACTTTGTCAATTTGGAATTTGAAGCTACGGAAATTTAATTAGTCACTAGTAATTCTCTCTTGTCCTTTGTCTTAAAATCTCAACATCCTTAATGTCACAAAATCTGCCAATTCGACACATTTATAGCGCCTATCATTCATGACTTTGACAGATTTGGCAGAAAATTATCCGTGATTTCCAGTGGCACAGTCATTGACAAGAGAGCGCGGTTTAACACTGAATACATAAGTAATATGGGAAAAATTATTGGAATTGACTTAGGAACCACAAACTCATGTGTTTCCGTAATGGAAGGAAACGAGCCAGTGGTCATTGAAAACTCAGAAGGAAAGCGTACAACGCCCTCTGTAGTGGCATTTGTGGAAGGCGGCGAGCGCAAAGTTGGGGATCCAGCGAAGCGACAAGCCATTACCAATCCAACGAAAACAATCTATTCGATCAAACGATTCATGGGGGCTTCCTATGACGAAACAAAAAAAGAAGCGACACGCGTTCCTTACAATGTTGTGAAAGGCGACAACAACACCCCGCGCGTCAAAATTGATGACAGAATGTTCTCTCCTCAAGAAATTTCAGCAATGATTCTTCAGAAAATGAAGAAAACAGCCGAAGATTATCTTGGTCAGGAGGTGACTGAAGCGGTTGTCACTGTTCCGGCGTACTTTAATGATGCGCAACGTCAGGCGACGAAAGAAGCTGGCGAAATCGCTGGACTGACAATCAAAAGGATCATCAACGAACCAACTGCTGCAGCTTTGGCGTACGGCTTGGATAAAAAAGGAATCGATCAGAAAATTGCAGTTTTCGACTTTGGTGGTGGAACACATGACGTGTCTATCCTTGAACTCGGTGACGGTGTATTTGAAGTATTGGCAACAGATGGCGACACGCATCTTGGAGGTGATGATGTTGACCAGGTGATCATTGATTGGTTGGCAGATGAATTTAAATCAGAAGAGGGTGTAGACCTTCGTCTAGATCCAATGGCACTTCAGCGTTTAAAAGAAGCGGCAGAAAAAGCGAAAATTGAACTTTCTTCAACGACATCTTCGGAAATTAATCTTCCGTACATCATGCCGGTGAATGGAATTCCAAAACACTTGGTTCGCACGATGCAACGTTCGAAGTTTGAACAGTTGATTTCATCTATCGTTGAACGCACGATTGCTCCTTGTCGTTCAGCATTGAAAAATGCAGGATTGTCAACAAGTGATATCAATGAAATTATTCTTGTAGGAGGATCGACACGTATTCCAATCATTCAAGCTGCGGTAGAACGTTTCTTCGGAAAGGCGCCATCGAAAGGTGTGAATCCAGATGAGGTTGTTGCACTTGGTGCAGCCATTCAAGGTGGGGTACTAACGGGTGAGGTGAAAGATGTTCTTTTATTGGATGTCATTCCACTTTCCTTGGGAATCGAAACAATGGGTGGTGTATTCACGAAATTGATTGAATCGAATACAACAATTCCAACGAAAAAATCTGAGGTTTTCTCAACGGCATCGGACAATCAGCCATCGGTTGATATTCATGTCTTGCAAGGTGAGCGCGCGATGTCAACGGACAACAAAACGCTTGGACGCTTCCAATTGACAGATATTCCACCAGCACAAAGAGGTGTTCCTCAAATCGAGGTGACCTTCGATGTGGATGCGAACGGAATCATGAACATTTCAGCGAAAGACAAAGGCACAGGAAAACAACAATCCATAAAAATTGAAGCATCTTCTGGACTTTCTGACGAAGAAATTAAGCGCATGAAAGCTGAAGCTGAAGCAAACGCAGATGCGGATAAGAAGCGACGTGACGAAGCTGAATTGTTAAACAAGGCAGATTCTACAATCTTCCAAACGGAGCGTCAATTGAAAGAGTATGGTGATAAAATCCCTGCTGAGAAGAAGCAGCCGATTGAAGATGCCCTTGCTGAGTTGAGAAAAGAGTTTGAAGCGAAGAACATGGAAAACCTTGAGGCCGCC
>CAMBMC010000052.1 GCA_945868555.1 Chitinophaga pinensis
GCAACGTCCAACCATTAAGATGATTGCCCTTGGATTCTTGGTGACTATTGGTGTTTTGCTTTTGGCAGAAGCCTTTGGACAGCATATACCAAAAGGATATATCTATTTCGCCATGGTATATGCACTCATTGTCGAATTCTTGAATATTCGAATGCGCAAAAACAAAAGAAATCATCAATGACAATCGAAGAGGCGAAGGTATTTTTCCCGGAGCCAGAAGATTTTTCAGATCAGTTGGATGAGCACCTTTTTGGGTTCAAGCAGTTTTTTTTGACCAATCCGATTCTTACGGCGACCTTTAAATCTCGATTAGTAGCGCTCTCTAAAGTTAATGTTGCGGCAAAGATCTTGGGAATTTATTGTGATGATATAGAACCATGCGAGATTTTCAATGTGACATTCTCTTCATCTGTGGAAACCTCTGTTTTGGACTATTTCCAATTGAAATCTGCGCGGATGCTCAAAATCTCTCAGGCGAACACACCCAATGCCTTAATTCACGAAGTGAGCGGATTATTGCACATCCAAAGAAATTTTTGCGCTTTGTGGGCAGGTGATTATGTGGATACTGATAATGTATTGCTTTCGAAGCCAATGGATGAGGTCGATTTTATACAGTCAATAAAGCGCTGTAGTTCTAATGGCTTAATGTCCTTTGTTGAATTGAAAAATGCCAATCTTTCCGAGGAACCAATGCTACTTAAGGAAATGAAACGATTATCTTTGCAACATAAAAAGGAACAGGAATGGATGAACGCTATCAAAAGCTGAAAGAGGCACTTCTTAAGGAGGAATGGCCTTCAGTGTATTTGTTCAAATTCATTGTTCCCAACGATTCCGAACGCATTGCAAAAGTGAACGCACTTTTCAATGAACAGAGTGAAGTTTCGATGCATCCTTCTCGAAATGACAAATACATGAGCATTAGCGCAAAGGAGTTAATGTTGGATGTGGATTCGGTGATGAAGGTGTATGAAGAAGCGTCAAAAATTCAAGATTTAATCGCATTATGATGGTATTGGTAGGATTTTCAATGACTAAAACACTTCTTGGAGTGTTGAGTGTTTCTCTGGGATTGTTGGTGTTAATTATCGCTTACCGAAAGTTGTTGGCTTACCTAGGGAAAGGGTCAATCATTAAGGAAGATTATTGCATCCTCTATCCCTTGGAGAGTGATCCAATTTCCGGTGAAGCGGAGTTTTATTTCACAACAGAGAAACAGCGGAACATCATTTTTGAACTATTGAACGCTGATATGACTTCAAACCAAGTATTGACAGATAAAGAATATGCTGTTGGTGGTCACATTGTGCGTTTTGATACAAACCTACTTCCAAATGGACTCTATTTTTATTGTTTGCGCACCGAAAATCAGAAGACAATGAAGAAAATGAATGTGCGAAACAAAAATGTAGTCGATTAATCTGTTCGAAATAGATTTATATTTCGATTTTGGTTAATTTTGTCCCTGCTTAGTAGCGTTAAAAATACTTTAAAAAAAAGAATATGGCATTAGAAATTACAGATGCAAACTTCGAGGAGTTGGTCCTCAAGTCTGACAAACCAGTTGTTGTTGATTTTTGGGCAGAGTGGTGTGGACCTTGCCGCATGGTCGGTCCAGTTATTGAAGAAATGGCTGGTGAATATGAAGGTAAAGCGGTAATCGGGAAGGTCAATGTTGATGAAAATCCTGGAATCTCTGCACAATTTGGAATCAGAAATATCCCAACAATCTTGTTCATCAAAGGTGGCGAAATTGCAGATAAATCAGTAGGTGCAGTGCCAAAAGCACAACTTACAGCGAAATTGGATGCATTGATTTAATTCAACCCGACTTATATTTCTTGAAACCGTCTCTTTGTAGGCGGTTTTCTTTTTTGTATCCTTTCGTATCTTTGTGCAAAATTTTTCATGGATTCTTTTCTTCGCAGACTAAAATATTACGGTGTCGGTTTTAGCATCGGCCTTTTATTTGTTGTTTTCTTTTTTCAAAATCGAGGTTGTTCATGGCTTCCCGCAAATCGCGTGAAAAACAGTATCCTTGAACGTGTGCTTGTTGTGCCTGATGATGAAATGAAAATTTTGAAATCGAGGGGCATCTCAAAAAAAGACCTCATTCAAGTACTCAACGACGGGGATGTGGAATTTGAGCGCAGCGCGAAAAGAGGTAACCCTCAAGTATATGAATTACTCAAAGAATTCAATGGCAAGGAATTGAGCTTTTATTTTACACTTCCCGATGAAAGCTTTATTTCTGAAATACACTTTTCTGAATCGAATGCGCGAAAAGTGAAAAATACGACAAAAGGATTTGGAACAATCATTCGCTTTCCAGCCGATGAGGATTTAGTGATTGTGGATGAAGGCAAGAAATTGACCTGTCTCCAAGAAAAAATGGGATTAATCAATCCGAAAGTAATTCTAAAATGCTTTGTGAAGTCAGGTAAGATAGACTTCTCAAAATCAAAACTTCGAACGCATCCCAAAGCTATTCAAACCATTGTTTTCAAGGATCTATCAGGTCGTAAAGCGGAAGCCTCTGCTATTTGGTACAAGAATAAAATCAATATCACTTCGTTAAATGTCAGCTTCGCAAATGACTGCGAGGGATATCCAACCCAAAATGTTGATAAATGAGTATGAGTTTTTTTATTCGCGCACTGTGATTTAATACTTTTGAAATATGGAATTTTCAGCAGGTCAGATAGCGGGCATTCTCCTTGGTGAGGTAGTCGGAAATTCCGAAACTACAGTCAATGGACTTGCTAAAATTGAGGAAGGAACCCTTGGTGCCTTGTCTTTCCTAGCCAATTCAAAATATGAAGAATTCATTTACACCACTGGATCAAGTGTTTGTATTGTAAATCGTTCATTCTCTCCTTCAAAACCATTGCCTTCGACATTAACCTTGGTCATGGTGGATGATGCCTATGCATGTTTTGCAAAACTGCTCGACATGTACAGCCAAATGTCACGAAAACAAGCGGCAATTGAACAACCATCATTCATTTCTGACTCAGCACAAATTGGCGAAGGTCTATACCTTGGTGCCTTTGCATATGTGGGGCACAACGTGAAGATTGGGAACGATGTAAGCATCTACCCAAATGCATATCTTGGTGACAATGTCGTGATCGGTGATGGCACAGTTGTTCATCCAGGAGCGTGTATTTACAACGATTGTGTTTTAGGGAAAAACTGTATCATCCATGCTGGTGTAGTGGTCGGAGCGGATGGATTCGGATTTGCTCCAAATGAAGAAGGTGAATTTCAAAAGGTTCCACAAATTGGAAATGTTATTCTGGAAGACAATGTGGAAATTGGTTCGAACACAACTATTGATCGTGCGACCATGGGCTCAACGATCATCCGTAAAGGAGTGAAAATAGACAACCTTTGTCAAATCGCACACAATGTAGAGGTGGGTAAAAATTCGGCAATGGCAGCCCAAGTAGGGATCGCAGGTTCAGCAAAAATTGGCGAAAATGTGATGATTGGTGGTCAAGCGGGAATTGGGGGACATCTGCACATCGCCGATGGATCAAAAATAGTCGCTCAATCGGGAATCCCGAATTCAGTGAAAAAAGCGGATACGCTTATGGGATCGCCAGGAATTCCCATCGAGGACTTCAAAAAATCGTATTTTGGATTTAGAAAATTGCCGTATATCCTGAAAAAACTGCAAGAACTAGAGCAGCGAATAAAAGAACTTACAAAACCAAACGAATAATGGCTGAAAAGCAACGCACCCTGAAATCAGCTGTGAAACTCATCGGAGTGGGCTTACATACTGGTGAGAAAGTAACATTAGAAATTTGTCCCGCACCCGATAATCATGGGTATAAGTTTCAACGGACCGATTTGGAAGGCGAACCGATTATTAAAGCCGATGTGGATTTGGTCGTGTCTACGGATCGTGGTACAACACTTGAAGACAATGGCGCTCGTGTATACACTACGGAGCATGTGCTTGCTGCATTGGTTGGATGTCAAGTAGATAATGCGCTGATTCGTCTGGATGGACCTGAGGTGCCAATCATGGATGGTAGCGCTTTGCCATTTGTTCATGCCTTTGAGGCAACAGGTTATGAAGAGCAGGAAGCGGAACGCATCTATTTCGTATTGACTGAAAATGTTCCCTGGGAAGATATTGACAAAGGAATAGAATTTTTGGCCGTTCCAGATATCAATTACCGCCTTACGGTAATGGTTGATTATAAATCACCTGTGCTAGGTACTCAGCACGCCTCCATGTACCATTTGGCAGAATTCAAGACTGAAATTGCACAATGTAGAACATTCGTTTTTTTACGTGAACTAGAGTTCTTAGCTTCGAACAACCTTATCAAAGGTGGGGATCTGGACAATGCGATCGTTCTTGTTGATCGCATGGATGTGAGTCAAGATGAAATGAATCGCTTGGCGAAATTGCTCGGTAAGGAAGAATTAAAAATTTCAATCGAAGGCATTGGCGTGTTGAATAGCACCAAATTGCAATATGAAAATGAGCCAGCACGACATAAATTGCTCGATATTGTTGGCGATCTAGCGCTTGTTGGTCGCCCAATTAAGGCACATATCCTTGCCGCTCGTCCTGGCCACTCTGGGAATGTGCGTTTCGCAAAAGTGCTCAAGGACCAGATTAAAAAACAAGAACAAGCAGGAAAGCACTTCGACCTAACAAAAACGCCTCTCTATAACATCAACGACATCGAGCGGATGTTGCCCCATCGCTTTCCTTTCTTGATGGTCGATAAAATCATGGAAATACATGAAGAATCTATCGTTGGGGTGAAGAACATAACAATGAATGAGCCTATATTTACAGGACATTTCCCAGGAAATCCAGTTTTCCCAGGGGTACTTCAAATTGAAGCAATGGCTCAAGTAGGAGGAATTTTCGCATTGAGCAAAGTCGATGAACCACATCTTTATTCTACCTACTTCATGAAAATAGATAAGGTAAAATTTAAGCAGAAAGTTATACCTGGTGATACATTGGTGTTCGAATTAAGCCTACTTTCACCTATTCGACGAGGACTTGTTGAAATGGGTGGAAAAGCCTATGTCAACGGAAAAATGGTAATGGAAGCAGATATGCTTGCTCAAGTCGTAAAGGATAAAGCGGCAGAATGATCAGTAAACTTGCATACGTATCAGCAGAGGCGACCATTGGAGAGGGGGTGCTTATTGAACCCTTTTCAACCATATATGGAGATGTAGTCATTGGCGATCGAACAAAGATTCATCCCAATGTTACGCTGTATCCTGGAACACGCATAGGCGCAGATTGTGAGATCTTTCCCGGTGCAGTGATTGGCGTTATTCCTCAAGATTTAAAATTCGATGGTGAATATACCACCGTTGAAATCGGCAACAATACCCGTATCCGCGAATGCGTAACCATTCATAGAGGTACAAAAGACAAATGGAAAACGAGTATAGGCGACAATTGTCTCTTGATGACTTATGTCCATATTGCACACGATTGCCAAATTGGAAATAATGTGATCCTCGCGAGTTATACCGGTCTTTCTGGACATGTGCAAATCGATGATTTTGCAATTCTAGAAGGCAAAGTGGCTGCCCAGCAATTTGCACACATCGGTGCACATGCCTTTATTGGTGGCGCCTCATTGATCCGAAAGGATGTACCACCATTCATTAAAGCGGCTCGTGAACCATTGACATTTGCGGGGGTAAACTCTGTCGGACTCCGACGAAGGGGTTATTCAGATGAGCAAGTGCGTGAGATTGAAGATATATACCGTATTCTATACGTTCAAAACAATAACATTTCGAAAGGACTTGAAGCTGTGCGTGATCAAATGCCAGACTCGCCACTTCGGCAAATGATCATTGACTTTATAGAATCTTCCGATAAAGGAATTATTCGAGGAATGATTTGATAGAGTTAAGAATTAAAAATGAAGAATGAATTTAAATCCTTCGTCGATTGTCTCATGTCTTTTGTCCTTTGTGGCTTCGAGTGCCTCAGCCACCAAATCTTAAAGTCTATTGTCCTAAAATCTTAATATCTTAACATCTTGAAGTCCATTGTCTTTTGTCTTTTGTCCTTTGTGGCTTCGAGTGTCTCAGCCACCAAATCTTGAAGTCCTTTGTCCTTCATTTTTAATTCTTAATTCTTAAATTTTCATTTGTAATCATGTTTCAAAAAGGAGAAATCGTCGAATTAGAAATAAGTGGATATGCCTTTGGCGGTCGCGGAATTTCGCGGATTCAAACGGAGGAGGGAAGCTATGTCGTCTTTGTTGACAATGCTTTTCCCGGACAACGCGTGCGTGCCAAAATTGATGTAAAACGGAAACGACATGCCGAAGGAAAACTGATTGATGTAATCCGTAGATCTGCGGATGAAAAAGATTTGCCCTTTCAAGAAATTTCAGGGGGACCCTACATTTTTGTCCCTATAGAATTGCAGGAAAAAGAGAAAAAAGAGTCCACCTTGGATGTGTTTTCGCGCATCGGTGGAATGCCAGATATTGCCACTAAATTTGATGAGTTTATCGCCTCCCCAATTCATTTTTTCTATAGAAATAAAATGGAGTATAGTTTTTCAACCATCGAACATGACCTTGAAACGGGTGAGGAAGTTGACGAATCCTTTGCGCTTGGTTTCAAACGCCGAGGTACATGGTGGAAAGTTGAAAATTTAAACCGAGCAAGCGGATTGTTTGATGAACAGTGGGAAACGATGCTTTTTGAAATAAGAGCGTTTCTCAAGGCAACAGGATTGCCTGCTTGGCACCCACCAAGAAAAGAGGGCTTCTTTCGGCATATTGTGGTACGTAAATCATTCGATGGAGATGTCTTGTTGATCAACTTAGTAACTTCATCGGTGGGATTGGATCGCTTTAATGTAGATGCATTTTCTGATTTTCTTTTGGGTAAATTGGGCAAACGACTCGCAGGATTTCAGCATACAATCAACGACAATGTGGCAGATCGAGCCAAAATTGAAAATGGACAATGGCGACTCGTTTATGGTGAACCTTTTGTGATCGAAAAATTACTCGGTCTTTCCTTTGAAATATCCATGGAGAGTTTTTTTCAAACCAACCCTCAAAGTGCGGAAAAATTATATACCAAAGCACTGTCCTATGTGTTTGAAGAGCCCGTGCCAGAAGGTTCAGCTGTCATGGACCTGTTTTGCGGAACGGGGACAATTGGCCAAATATTATCCAATCAACGGCCAGATATTGAGGTGATAGGGGTGGATATCGTTCCCGAAGCTATAGAAGATGCTGTCCGAAATGCACACAGAAACGGCATTGATAAAGTGAAGTTTTTCGCTGCTGATGTGGGTAAATTCTTAAAGGAACATCCAGAATATTTGGGCAAAATTGCAACGGTTATTCTCGATCCCCCACGCGCTGGAATTGCACCCAAGACGCTCAAGAAAACAATCGATTTGGGTGCTGAAAATATCGTTTACATCTCGTGTAACCCGTCAACTCAAGCAAGAGACGCAGATACCTTGCGCTCGGCAGGATATGAACTGGAGAAGCTCTCCTTTGTGGACCAGTTCCCACATACGGGCCACATCGAGTCAATCGCCAAATTTAAAAAAATGTCCAAATGAAAACCGAAATCATATCAATCGGGGATGAGTTGCTGATCGGGCAAACGGTCAATACCAATGCAACGTGGCTTGGACAACTCTTCAGCGCAAATGGAATTTCTGTACACCGTGTGATCGCTATTTCCGATGACAAAGAGGAAATAAAACGAACAGTGCTTGAGGCAATGGAGCGCTGCACATTGGTGATCATCACTGGAGGACTGGGCCCAACGAAAGACGACATCACCAAACACACTTTGTGTGAGTTGTTTAAAACAAGCCTTGAAATTCACATTCCAACCTTGCAAAAAATTGAGGAATACTTCTCAAAACGAAACCGTCCCATGCTGGAGTCGAATATACGCCAAGCGGAATTACCTGTCGGATGTACACTATTGACAAACGATTATGGGACAGCAGCTGGAATGTGGTTTGAACAAAATGACAGTATTGTTGTGAGTTTACCAGGTGTTCCCTACGAAATGAAAGGAATTGTCATGGAGCAAGTTATGCCGCGCTTGCGTGAACGCTTTGACCTAAAATCAATCTATCACCAAACCATTTTGACACAAGGTTTGGGTGAGTCATTTTTGGCAGAACGCATCGCTGATTGGGAAAATAGGGTCCGTGCTCGCGGCTTTGGCTTGGCGTATTTGCCATCACCTGGTATGGTAAAACTGCGCATTACATCCCCAAATGGAATCGAAGACAAACCAGAAATTGATGCGTTTTTTATTGAAATCCAAAGTGAATTGCCCCATTATGTTTACGGGGTTGAAGCGCAAACACTCACTGAAGTCGTAGGTTTAATCTGTCAAGAAAAAAAGGTGTCTATTGGCACTGTTGAAAGTTTGACTGGGGGAGCAATTGCGCAAGACATTGTTAGTCGGCCTGGTGCATCTGAGTATTTCAAAGGGAGCATTGTGGCGTATGATCCAGCCTTGAAAATATCACTTGTCGATGTCGATTCGATGGCTATTCAGTCAAATGGACTAGTGAGCGAAGAAATTGCACGCCAAATGGCGGAGCATGGTCGAAAAAAATTGAATGTAGATTACTGCGTTTCAACCACTGGGGTTGCCGGTCCGGATGGAGGTACAGAGGAGATTCCTGTGGGAACTGTTTGGGTAGCCATTGCAGGGCCATCAAGGACTTTTGTGCAGCATTTCCGCTTTGGTGACGATAGAGAACGCAACATTAAAATGACCGTATTGACAACGCTAAATTTGCTTCGTTGCGAAATTTTAGAAATTCATCACGAAAAAAAGTAGTTAATACTTGTTCCTTTTCCAAAAAAGTATTTACTTTGCACCCCATTTTAGAATAAGGATAACACTAAGAAAACATGTCACGAGTTTGTCAAATAACAGGTAAATCGGTAATGGTAGGAAACAATGTTTCTCACTCCAACCGAAAAACCAAAAGAAAATTCTTTCCGAATTTGATCTCTAAGAAATTCTACATTCCGGAAGAAGATCGCACAATTACATTGAAAATCTCAACGTCAGCATTGAGAACAATCAATAAAAAAGGAATTTCAGCGTGTTTGAAAGAAGCGCGTGAAAAAGGTTTTTTGAAATAATCCATGTTCTACCCGTTGGGAAACGGTAGATTTTTAATAAGAGCAGAATGGCTAAGAGAGCAAAAGGTAATAGAATACAAGTGATCCTAGAGTGCACGGAGCACAAGGATTCAGGTATGGCGGGAACTTCTCGTTATATCACAACGAAGAACCGTAAGAATACGCCAGATCGAATGGAAATTAAAAAATTCAACCCGATCTTGAAGCGTTATACAGTACATAAAGAGATTAAATAATATTGAGTCATGGCAAAGAAAGTAGTGGCATCACTCCAGAAAGGTGGAGGTAAAGAGCATACAAAAGTGATTAAAATGGTGAAGTCTGAAAAGTCAAATGCCTACACTTTTAAAGAAGAGATCGTACACAACGACAAAGTGAAAGAGTGGTTCACGAAGAGCTAGTATTTTCACCTTGTTTTGTATAACTTTAAGCTTCCTTTCGTTTTTGAAGGAAGCTTTTTTTATGATATAAGCACATGGCGTTTTTTGGACTATTCTCAAAAGAGAAGAAGGAGACTCTAGATAAAGGGCTAGAAAAGACAAAACAAAGCTTTTTGTCCAAAATCGCGCGCTCTATCGTCGGGAAATCAAAAGTCGATGAAGAGGTACTCGATAATCTCGAAGAAATTCTCATCACCTCAGATGTTGGCGTAGAAACAACCCTTAAAATTATCAATCGCATTCAAAATCGGGTTTCACGCGACAAGGTTCTTGGAACGGATGAGTTGAATACAATCCTCAAGGAAGAAATCGCGGGGCTTCTCGAAGAAAATAATTCCAACGGAAAAATCGATTTTCAACTGCCAAAAATCGAAGGTCAACCCTACGTCATTATGGTCGTTGGAGTAAATGGTGTCGGAAAAACAACGACCATTGGAAAACTTGCACATCAATTTAAGGAGGCAGGAATGAAGGTGGTACTCGGTGCTTCAGATACCTTTCGTGCAGCTGCTGTTAATCAACTTATTATTTGGGCTGAACGCGCTGGGGTTCCAATCGTACAGCAAGGGATGGGCGCTGACCCGGCTTCTGTCGCATTCGATACATTACAATCGGCTAAAGCGCAAGGCGCCGATGTGGTTATCATCGATACTGCTGGTCGTTTGCACAATAAAGTCAATCTGATGAATGAATTGACGAAGATCAAACGAGTCATGGAAAAGGTAATCCCTGGTGCACCACATGAGGTTTTGCTCGTGTTGGATGGCTCCACAGGACAAAATGCCTACGAACAAGCAAAACAATTCTCCTTGGCAACGGACATCAATGCATTGGCCATCACGAAATTGGATGGTACGGCTAAGGGTGGTGTGGTTATCGGCATATCCGATCAAATGAAAATTCCAGTGAAATACATCGGGGTTGGGGAAGGAATGAATGATCTGCAGTTATTCGACCGCAACGAATTCGTAGATTCACTATTTTCGTAAAATACCAATTCTATTCACTATGAAAAAACGAATCAACGGACACGGACATTTGCTCCCTGAACCTTATGAGATTCCGAATTTCATGCGTGAAAAGAAATTGTTTTGGATCGACAACGACAAAAAATTCATGCGCCAAGACAATTGGTCGCGTCCGATTACGGATCCCAGCTTTTTCTTCGCTGAAAAATTGGAGTGGATGGAACGTTATTCCATCGACCATGGTGTCATGCTCAACCTGTCTCAAATTTATTGCAACGGTTGGGAACGACAAGATGCTGACGATGCCATTCGTTGGCAAAATGATTTCAATGCCAGTGTGCAACAACGACGCCCCGATAAATTCACAAGTGGATTTGTTGTTCAGCCCTTGTACATGGACGATGCCCTCCGGGAAATTGAACGCTGCGTAGAGGAACTTCACCTGTCTTTACTTTGCTTGCCAACGCATTACCTCAATGCAGCAGGAGAATGGTTGTCCGTGGCGGATGAAAGTGTTTTTCCCATCTTTGAATTGGCCAATAAGTACAAATTGGCCGTTGAAATTCATCCGTACGATGCGGAAAAGATG
>CAMBMC010000053.1 GCA_945868555.1 Chitinophaga pinensis
CTCTCAAGACTTTTGGGAATTACGCGATTCTGTCAAAGGGGCTCCAAGGTCAGTTTGTGCGGCATTTGTAATAGAGGGACAAGGGTATGTCGTTGGTGGTGTAGACGAATTCAGTTTCAAACGAAAGATGTATTCCTACAATCAAATTCAGAACGATTGGGATGAAGAGGCGGCCCTCGGAGGTCCAAATGGCGACGGATTAGATCGAGGTTCTGCCAGTGCATTTTCAATTGGTACGAAAGGATATGTTTGTCTCGGACAGGGTCAAACAAATGCGTATTTCGGTGATTTGTGGGAATACGACATCACAACAGCTGCTTGGACACAAAAAGCAGATTTTGCTGGCGGACCGAGACGTCAAGCGGTAGCATTTTCGATAGGTGAATATGCTTATGTCGGCACTGGACAAGATGCAACTGGGTTTAGAAAAGACTTTTACCGCTACAATCCAAATTCGAATGTTTGGGAACAAATGGCTGATTTTGAAGGAACAGCACGAAAACAAGCCGTTGGATTTACTATGGGTGACGATGGTTACGTAGGAACTGGTGACGATGGTGTGTTGCGCAGCGACTTTTGGCAATACAATGTGGGATTAAATCAATGGTTTCAAAAAGCAAATTTCCCAGGTTCGCCCAGAGCTGGAGCAAGCGGATGGGGAACATTTCCTACAGGATTTATTGCCACGGGTGAGGACATAAATAGTGAGTTTACGAAGGATGTTTGGGAATATAGTTATTTCAACAATACATGGATTCAACGAAGTGATATTCCTGGCCCAGGAAGGAAAAATGCCTTCTCATTTGTCCTTGATGGAACGGCATTTTTAGGCGCGGGTTATGGTGGTGCTTTTTACGATGATTTTTATGCCTACTATGGAATACTAGGGCTTGAAGAAAACAGTAGCCAAATCATAACAGTTGCCTATCCTTCTCCATCCTCAAATTATGTAACCGTTGAATTTAAATCTGCCGTTGAGGTAAAATCATTGGATCTTGTGGACCTTTCTGGTAAAGTGTGCAGTTCAATTGGTTTTCTTCAAGCAAATACAAATCAAATCACGCTTGACATTTCCACGCTCAATTCTGGAAACTATATGTACCACATAGTTCTCAAAAATGGAACGAGGTCAACTGGAAAACTGAGTGTCTTGTGAAAAAATTGAGTGTAGTTTTCCTGCTATTCCTTTGCGCTTGTTCTGTAAATGAGAGTAAACCAAATCATCATTCTACACCGAAAACCAAAGCCAATATAGAACAAATTCAAGCTCTTAAACCCGAAAAAAGAGCTCAAGAAAAAACGCCTAGTGCTTATCGTTTCGAGATCATTGGAACTTCGGGTAACTTCGGGTATCAAATTATGGATGCGACGGGAAAACTGATCATCAATCAGCCAAGCATTCCTGCGATCCAAGGCAACAAAGGGTTTTTATCTGAAAGCGACGCCAGAAAAGCTGCTGAATTCGTCATTCAAAAGATTGACAGAGGAGTCTTCCCTCCTACTTTTTCTGTCGCTGAGCTAGATAGTCTCGGATTGACTCACTAATCCCGTTTTAGCAACTGAGTAGGTGTTTTTTGTCATTTTTCATAGTTGATTTTGTCGTCTGATTAGAGTGTCATAGATTTACTTTCAACTACTGATTAAACACATTACAACATGCTGAAACCACTCTTAACGCTGCTTTGCAGTTGCGCTATTTCATTCTTGTATGCTCAAGAATTACGTTACTCATTCAAAGGGAACTTGACGGTCAATGAATTACATCGCCTGAATGATACCTTGAAACAAATGCCTGTAACAGCGCACCGTATTCATCTCAAGCCTGACCAATCTTTTGGTGAAGTTATTTTTCAGGTGGAGGGCCTACCCTATTCCGATTCGCCCCAATTGTTTAGTAGTGTTGACATTAAAAAGATCCTGATTGAATTTGGTCTTTTCCCATTAAGATGTATCGACTTGACAAAAACGGAAGAACCATGAAAAAGACATTTATCCTAGCGTTCTTTTTGGTGTTTATTTCGCGTTCTTTCAGCCAATCTGATAATTGTCAAAACGCGACCTTACTTACCATCAATTCTCTATGTACATTTTTAAGCGGAACAACCTTCGGAGCCACACAATCGCTAGCTGGCTGCTCTGGAAATGCAGACGACGATGTGTGGTATCGGTTTGTAGCAAACAGTTCCCTCATACATGCTCTGGCTCAAAGCTCACCACAATTTGATGCTGTATTACAAGTCTTTAGCGGAAGTTGCGGCGCTTTAATGCCAATGATCTGCAAGGATGCACTTGGTATTGGGCAGAATGAAGAGCTCATTTTAACGGGTTTAACAATTGGTCAAATGTATTACCTCCGAGTCTATGATTATTTACCGCAAAACGCAGGAAATTTTTCACTTTGTCTCTACGGTGAAACGACAATAGTCCCGCCGAATGACGAACCCTGTGCTGCACTTATGCTTCCAGAAGTTAACACGACATGCACCTATGGTGTATTCACGAATGTCGGTGCAACGGCATCTGTAAATGCCCCAAGTCCATATTTGTGTGCAGAAGGATCAAGTCCACAACAAGGGGGATTTTCTGCTAGCAGCAAGGACGTATGGTTTAAAATTGTTGTTCCTGAAACGGGGAACATACACATCACCTCAAAACCCAATGTAGGAGCAGGTTCAATCTCGGATGGGGTTATGGCTATTTATTCTGGAGCATGCAACGCCTTAACACAAATCGCATGCAGCGACGATCACAGCACCTACCCTGGAATTTCCAACGATCTACTGCCTCAACTCTCACTAACAAATCTAATTCCCGGAGACATCCTACTCTTGCGAGTTTGGGGATTTGGCAACTTAACAGGGACATTCGGATTGTGCGTCACAACATCCACAAATGATGCCTGTGATAACGCCCTTTACATCTGCGACATAAACGGCTATAGCGCTACAACGAGTGCAGCCTATACAGCCGATCATCCAGGAAACATGCAGGGGAACAATGAAGACAGCAATGGAATCAATATGCCCGACGGAATAAATACAGGTGGAGTTTTCGGTCAAGCTGGCCCCTGGGGAACCGGAGCCTCAGGCTTCAACGTTACCATCAACAACAATTCATGGATTCGATTCACGGCAGCCGCAACAACAGCACTTTTGAATGTGACCGTATATGATTGTTGGATTGGCAACTACCCTTCAGGAGGTCTACAAATGCAAATCTTTTCAGGGGCAAATTGTACCAACTTTATTCCCGTTTCAGACTTTAAGGAAAATAGTACTGGATTTACACTTACCGCAAACAATTTAATGGTCGGAGCTGATTATTACCTCATGGTCGATGGTTTTGCAGGAGATATTTGCGCATACACAATCACAGCAGAATCAGGTGTACTCTTTCCAGAAATCGATGATTCACCGCCAATCTGCCCGGGTGACTCCCTGCTCTTAACAGCGCCAATTGGAGCCACTTCATACCAATGGCAAACCGGTGAAACAAGTCAGAGCATTTCCGTTCAGCCATCGACCACACAAAACTACACCTGCGAAGTCACTGGGTTGTGTGATTTTAAACAGATTTTGGAAACAACCGTTACTGTAAAACCCTTACCCGAAGTAGCCATACTTAATGGGGATTCAATCCAGATTTGTTTAGGAGATTCAATTCATCTCATGGCAACTGGTGCAACAAACTATCATTGGTCAAATGGTCCAGATGCATACTCATGGATTGTCTTTCCCCTATCTGACGAAAACTTCACGGTTTCAGGAGAAACAGGTGGATGCGTCAATATAGACTCCATCAATATACGCGTCAATGCACCTCCAGAACTTGAAATTTCACTTGGTGGAAATTCATCAAAACTCTGTGAAAATTCACCAATAACATTGTCCGCATCGGGAGCCACGTCCCATACTTGGTTGTTGCCAGATGGCAGCACTTTGTATACATCATACGTAAACATTGTTCAGTTTCAGTCCACAGATGCCGGAACCTATAAGCTCCTTGGATCCGATACCTTTGGATGTTATGCTATGGACAGCATTCTACTTGAACTTGTATTGCTTCCAGAAGTATCGATTGAACTAAGTGACTCTATTCTGTGTCTTGACGAAGACATAAGCCTTTATGCAAATGGCAATGTCGTTGGTAACGGCAATTATGCTTGGTTTGGTCCAAATGGGCAGACCTCCGATGCACATTACCTGCAGTTGGACAATGTTACCCTGGAAGATAATGGCTGGTATTTTCTTAAGCTTACGGACAGTAATAATTGCGTTAACCTTGACTCCTCCTACATCCTGATAGAAAATTCTTCGGAGTGTTTTCTTATCCCCGAAGTGATTACTCCAAACAATGATGGAAAAAATGATGTTTGGCACATTCAAGGATTAGATCCTTCAATATCTAACAGCATTGAAATTTTTAACCGCTGGGGAAACCGAATTTTCAACAAGACAGATTTTGAAAATGACTGGGACTGCCGAAGCAATTGCGGAATTATCATTGATGAAAAGAATGGTATAGTACCCACAGGCACCTACTTCTACATCTTAAAAACGGGAGGACCAAATGGAACTGCCTACACCGGAAGTTTAGAAATTCACTATTAGCCTATTTCGTATGAACAGAATTTACCTACAAGTCATTTTCCAGTTGATCACATCTGATTTGATGGCGCAACAAGACGAACAAATTTCCTTTTACCAATACAATCAAGTCACTTTTAATCCATCTTATGCGGGAAAGAGCGGAAGGTTGAGTTGCACCGCATTAAACAGGTTTCAATGGGTAAATTTCTCCGGCGCACCAATTAGCCAATGGCTGAGTGTACATTCCTCTATTTTAAAAAACCGAATAGGCATTGGCACAAACATCATTCACGACCAAATTGGCAAGCGAGCAAGAACAGGTGCTAATTTACTGCTGGCTGGAAGAATTAAGTTAAACGAAAATGAGCAAGTGAGACTTGGCTTATCAATAGGCCTTGATCAATTTCATATTGATTTAAGTGATGCCATCGTCATTGATCAAAACGATGCATTGGCGACAAGCCATTTTTCAACTTTAAGGTTCAATGCAGGATTGGGATTTTATTACAGCGGAAAAAAAATCAATTTTAGTTTTTCTATCCCTCGAATATTCCCTCAAACGACCATGAGCAATCAAATTAACCTTAAGCTGTATTCACCCCATTATTACCTTTCCGCTTCGCGAGTGTTTGAGATAAACTCCACTCTTCAATGGAGACAATCATTACTCCTAAAATATGTGAGAAATGCTCCAATCACCATTGACTTAAACTCAACTCTTATAGCAAACGATCGTTTTCATCTCGGAATTCTATATAGAATACACGAAGCCTTTGGGATTTCTGGACTACTAAAACTCAAGGAACAACTGAAAATTGGATACACCTATGAATTTCCAATAAATGGCTTATTCTCTCACCAAAAAGGCACGCACGAACTCATGTTACAATTTGAATTAAAAGAAAAAACGAAGGAAAAAAGTGAAGCCAAATTTTAGCAGTTATGAAAACGTGTGTTGAATGTACAGAACAAAAAAAAGAGCCATTCACTATTGAATGGCTCTTTACGTTTTGTTTAATGATTTCTCACTACAAAATTTATTGCTTTACAAATTTTGTCGTGCTAGATACATTATTGTTCGTAGTGATCTGAATGAAGTATTGTCCATTTTGCAATTCAGAAACCGAAATCACATTGTTTACGATGTTGCCAGATTTAACAACAGCTCCAATCGCATTCACAATTGTGAATTCAGTTGCATCTGAATTCTTCACATAAATCGTCTCTGCTGTTGGGTTTGGATAAACCGTTAAGTCAGAATTTTCATTATCGAAAATACTAGCAAGGCTTGGCAACAAAACTGCATCGATTACATGAACAACACCATTGAATGATAAAACATCCGCCAATGTAACATTGGAAGCATTCACTTTAACTCCAGTTGTCAAATCAATTGTAATATTCTGACCGTTTAATGTAGCTACAGGTCCGTTTACCAATTGAGTTGAAAGCACCTCTGTACCCAAAACGTGGTACAACAAAATGTCTCCTAATTGCGGATGTGCCAAAACACCATTTAAATCAACTCCAAGTGCAGTTGCTAAATTGTCAAAAGCTGTATTTGTTGGAGCAAAAACTGTAAATGTTCCAAATGGGTTAGTCAAAGCTGGCAACAACTCTGCTTTCACAACAGCTGCAGTCAAAGAAGTGAATCCATTGTCAATTGCTACATCCACAACTGTTTCAACAGGCAAAACAACTGCATTCAGCACGTGAACAACACCATTGGTTGCATTGATGTCTACTGCAGTAACTTTTGCTTGATTCACATATACATCTCCTGTTAAAGTCACTGTTAGTTTCAAGGTATTGGTTGTACTCAAGGGTTGAACAATCGCACCATTTGTTACTGCGCTTGATGGAACCTCTGTTCCCAAAACATGATAAGTCAATACATCAGCAAGATTAGGCAATGCCAATAATCCATTCACATTTGTACCCAATGAAGTAGCTAGGTTGTCGAAAGCTGCGTTTGTCGGTGCAAAAACAGTCAAGGTCGCGAAAGGATTGGTTACTGCTGGCAAAAGCTCCGCAGTCACTACAGCAGTTACCAAGGTCGAAAATCCATTATCGATGGCAACATCCGCAACAGTTTCAAATGGTAACAAAACACCATTCAATACATGAACGACACCGTTACTTGCTGTCAAATCAGCAGTAGTTACTTTTGCTTGATTTGCATAAACAGAACCACCAGCCGTTTTCGTCAACTTCAATGTATTTGTTGTGCTCAAAGGTTGAACAATTGCACCGTTCGTTACCGCTGATGCTGGTACAGTTGTACCTAAAACATGGTAAGTTAAAATATCCGTCAAATTTGGCAAAGCCAACAATCCAGTGATGTTCGTTCCTAAAGCAGTAGCTAAAGCTAGGAATGCATTGTCATCTGGTGCAAATACAGTTAAAGTTGCAGCATTGTTTTTTAACGCAACATCCAATCCTTGTTGGAGTAAAGCAGCTTCTAAATACGTGTGATTTGGACTTGGTGCGATGACGTTGTCAAATACGTTGGTTTGCGCATTTAGGGCAAACGACATTGCAAGCATTGAAAACGATACTGAAATTCTCGACAACACTTTTTTTAAGTTTTGGTTTTTTTTCATGATTTTTTTTATTTGTTTAAACTGTTTGGTTATTACGTTAAACAAAACGAGAAAGAAAAGGTTGAAGGAATATAGATTAAAAGATTTTATGATGTTATATTTCGTGAAAATACAATCAACTTATAATCATGCACTTGAAAAAATAAAAAACCCATGCAGCCTAGTTTTCCGAAGCTTCAGAAAACACGATTAGGATTGCCGACAGTCGTTGTAATCTGCTGTTCGAATTTCTTCTCTACTCGATTTCTCGAGTTGCAGCCCGCCATTGCTTGCCTGAGACTTTCCTGAAGGTCAAAAAATGTAAGCTTCAAGATGATACTGCATGGGCTCCACTTTTGGTGGATCGAGTCACTGCACCTTCTTTGAGGTTGTACCCGTGAGGTAAAAGTACGAAAAGAATAACTTCACATGCTTAGGCAACTGAAAGATTAATCAACTCAGCAATCAAGGTATTCTTCACTTTTAATTATTCGTTATCTTCGTGCCCTATGCAAAGGATTAAAAAGATACTTTACAAACTTCTTTCTGAACGGCAATACCTGCAAATTCTGCATTGGTCATTTTATTTATTGTACGACCTTGGGCTTTTAAAAAAAGACAAACGCTTCAAATACCATTATGCGGTAAAGAAACTCATTCAACCAGAATATACAGTTGTTGATATTGGTGCCAATCTAGGTTATTTTTCTCGCAATTTTGCACGCTTAGCGTCAAAGGGAAATGTAATTTCAATTGAACCAGTACCCCAATTTTTTGAAGTTTTGGATGGATTTATGAAACGGTATCCAAACTCCGTGCGCTACAATGTGGCTTTGGGCATGGAAGAAGGGACGATTACCATGGTATTGCCTAAAACCAACGGAATGATTCGTACGGGGTTACCACATATCGCAGAAAGCGAAGATGAACAAAACCAACACGACACGAAGGAAGTGAAGATTGTAAAAGGGTCTGAATTATTAGGTGACTTGGCGCGGATTGATTATATCAAATGTGACATCGAAGGGTATGAGCTGAATGTTTTTAAAGAAATTCGCCCTCTTCTTGATCGTCATAAACCAATTGTTCAAATCGAGATTTCGCCTAAAAATCTGGATGAAATGTGCCGTTTGTTTGCCGAGTTAGGCTTTGTTCAATACGGGATTGTCAACGGTAAAATTGTCCAAGAAATTGGCTTACAGCAAGAAGAAGGAGATTTTTTATTTGTGCATAAAAGTAAAATAGATCGAATACATTGAGGTCACTTGTGTTATTATTTTAATCTTTACCTGTTAAACTCCTAAATTCAAAAAACATGAAAAAGATCCTAGCCCTAGCTCTATTTGTCCTTGGAATTACGATTCAGTTAAATGCACAACGCATGATGGATGGATCAAGAAGTACTGTTGGATATATCGAAAATGGACGCGTTATGAACAGTTCACGCTCTACAATCGGCTACATTGAAGACGGTAGAATATTAAATGGATCGCGCTCTACATTGGGATATATTGAAAATGGCCGTGTGATGAATAGTTCGCGTTCGACGATTGGATACATTGAAAACGGTCGTGTGATGAACAGTTCGCGCTCTACAATAGGTTACATCGAAGATGGTCGTGCAATGAACGGTTCGCGCTCTACGATTGGCTATTATGAATCTGTTCGCGGCGAGGATGCCGCAATCTTCTTCTTTTTCTTCTTTTTGTAGTAGGGAAAAACTATTCAGATTCTTAAGCTTGACTCTCCGAACTATTTTTGATTCGTTCCAACTCCATTTCAGTGTTTTTCGAGCGTTCGCGTTGAAGTTCCAGTTGATGTTGCAGTGATTCGATTTGCAATTCAAATTCTTTCGTTTTTGCTGAATGTGCCTTCATTGCATCAATTTCTCCGTCTTTCGACTTGAATTTGCGGTAAGCAAAGACATAAGAAAGCGCATATCCACCAACAACTGACGCTAGAATAATTAAACTTAGTGGAATGGTTGGTTTCCAAAAAATCAGGTGAACTTGAATCTCAGTCCAATTCAACGTTGCAAAAACAATAGTCATCGTACCAATTACAACACTAAAAACAAATTTAGCTTTTCCAACAAACGATAGATTTTCCCAGTATTCCTCCATGGTATTTATTTGAGAACGAAAATACTAAATCTCTTTACTTGATAAATTCTTTCATCTCTTTTTTATCATTCTTTCATCTTGACTACAAAAAGAGATTTGATTTTTTGTCGATTATCCTATCTTTACGGCGTCCAAAAATTTAAGCATGGCAAATACATCAGATATCAAAAACGGTTTGTGCATCAAACACAACGAAAAATTATTTCAAATTATTGAATTCCAACATGTAAAGCCGGGCAAAGGCCCTGCTTTTGTACGCACAAAAATACGTCAAATCGAATCTGGCAAGGTACTCGATCATACATTCTCAGCGGGACACAAAATTGAAACGGTGCGCATTGAGAACCGTGAATACCAATATTTGTATCAGGAGGGTGATGATTACGTGTTTATGAACAATGAATCATTTGAGCAGGTGAACATCCCAGGAAAAATGGTTGAAAAACCAAAGTTCTTGCAAGAAGGGATGATTTGCAACATTTTGTTCCATGCGGAAGAAGAATTACCACTTGTTGTTGATTTGCCAATGTACATCATCTCTGAAGTAACCTATACCGAGCCTGGTGTAAAAGGCGACACAGCAACAAACTCTATGAAGCCTGCAACAATCGCTACAGGAGCTGAAGTAAAAGTTCCTTTGTTCATTGACAATGGTGAAGTCATCAAAATCGATACACGCACGGGTGTTTATGTTGAGCGCGTTAAAAACTAATTCAGACACTAAATAAAATACGTCAAGGGATTCATTCGGATCCCTTTTTTTATAGGCCATTTCTTCTTTTTGGCTCCAGATAAACAATTATACTCCATTCTATCCTCAATCAAAAGTTTCTGCACCATTCATTTGATCTCAGGTTCAGGACATCATCCTCACTGGGAAGATTTAATGAATAAAAAAGCGAGAATCACTTCCTTCATGAATGAACAAATTTTGCTAAAATAGGTCTTTCGCTGAACTTTATTTGGCCTTGGTTGGTTATGAACGTATGAGCAACAAAGAGTTTATCAATCCGATCGACAAAGACAAGATTACCGAGAATCCACATTCTTTGGAATATGCGCATCATGCGGGCAGCGCTCTCATAAAACCTGAAGATCAAGGAAAAATCAAAGGAAGAGCCTTGTCGGCGATGGAGCACCAGACTGACATGCAGTTGAATCAGATTTATGAGCAAATGCAGTTGTTGGCTGATCAGGCAAAAAAGCTTCAAGACCGCAAGAACATTTCTGAGTTCATTTACACAGCGGAGATGCGCTTCGAACCGCTAATCAACCACACCTATCATTTATATCAAAAAGAAAACGGAAGTTATCTGTTATCACTCATCGCTCCAGAACAATGGGGACGCTCAGGTGCAGCATTCACGTGGGTGGCCACTGTAAAATTACTTGCTGATCATACGTGGGACGTTCTTGACAAGCCGGCTGAAAGTGAAATTTGATGGCTTTTTTCTGTAAGTTACGAATGACTAGTTACGAGTTACTAATGACTAGTTAGTTACGAGTTATTAATTACAAGAATGATGAATTCTTTTGTCATAGCCGGTGACTTCGAGTCTGCTGCGCACCTCAGCCACCGAAGTATATACCGGTCTTTTGAATTCGATTTTACCTTTAGGACCATTCTAAGAAATCAAAACCTCAAAACGAAAACTCCACAATTAGTAACTGGTAATTTGTAACTAGTAACTTTTTGAAAGTCTTTTGTCTGAATGTCTTTGAGCGAAGCGGTCTTTTGTCTATTTATCAAACTTACCTCACAAACACCCACTCTTTCTCCGAAGACAAATTCTCCGCATAGGTATACCCATCCAAGGAATACGCCTTAAGTTCTTCAGGGTGTTTGATGTCATTTTGTACGATAT
>CAMBMC010000054.1 GCA_945868555.1 Chitinophaga pinensis
AAGTCATCCAATCCATTCCAGAAAACATTCCGGTCTCTACTTCACCTTGTTTCGGACCCCGTTTGGCCAATCGCGATAGGCTCTATCATTTCCCTGTCATTCATGATGCTCAAATCATCGTAGTGGTAAAATCTACCCGAAGCACCTACCCTGTGACACCAGAGCAACAAACTGAAATTGTCAATCAGTTGATCGAATCAAACCAATTTAAGATCCGTTCGAACAAGAATGATATACTTGTTTTAGAGCGAATTGTCCCGAACAATCCGACCAATTAAGTGTTAAAGAAGCAATGAAACAATTCGACATTCCAGCATTTTACAAGTCGCCCATCATCAGTAAAGTGAAGGCACTGCGGAAAGAAAACGACCCACGAAAGAAAGATTTCACTCCAACTTTACTGGATTTCGGATCTGTCCGTTTTTACATCGCACGACATTTTGGATTTTGCTATGGTGTAGAAAATGCCATTGAAATATCCTACAAAGCAATCAATGAAAACCCAGGAAAGCGCATCTTTTTAATTTCAGAAATGATTCACAATCCAGCGGTAAATGCAGATTTACTAGACAATGGAATTCGTTTTTTACAGGATACGGATGGCACGCAACTTATCCCTTGGACGGAATTAACTTCCGATGATATTGTCTTGATTCCAGCTTTTGGAACTACCGTTGATATTGAAAATATATTGAATGGTCTCGGTGTAAATATTTCACGCTACAATACCACTTGTCCTTTTGTAGAGAAGGTTTGGAATCGTTCAGAGAAATTGGGGAAAGATGCACACACCATCATCATTCACGGAAAATACGATCACGAAGAAACGCGAGCGACCTTTTCACACAGCGCGCAAAACTCTCCCGCGTTGATTGTCAAAAACATGGAAGAAGCAAAATTCCTTGGAGAAGTTATTCTTGGGCATCAAACAGAACAAGCGTTTTATGAATTTTTCAAAGGAAAATATACAACTGGATTTTCTTTCCAATCAGATTTAGTGAAAATTGGTGTAGTGAATCAAACCACCATGTTGGCTACAGAAACGCAAGAAATCACCGACCATTTGCGGGACGTCATGAGTCAAAAGCATGGCGCAACTCATCTTTTGGATCACATTGCCGATACACGTGACACCTTGTGTTATGCCACAAACGACAATCAGTTTGCTACCTATGGGCTAATGGAAATTGAAGCGGATATGGCTATTGTCATTGGCGGACACAACAGCTCAAACACAACACATCTCGTAGAATTGCTAGAACAAAAGTTTGAGACTTATTTTATTGAATCCGAAAATGAACTGTTGAATGCAGATAACATTCAAACTTTCAATATTCATTCAAAATCGATCACTATCCATTCTGATTTTCTCAAGACTCCATCGAAAATTCCAACCATTATTATAACATCAGGTGCTTCATGCCCTGATGCCGTTGTGGACAGAGTTCTTCAGCGCCTCCTTGAATTCACTGGGTGTAACCAGTCCATAGAAGATGTTTTAGGAAATTTACAGTAATTCTTCCTTTTCAAAACTTCTCATTGGTCATATTTGGCTACATTTATGGTGATTTCGTAGTGAATGGAACGCTTCATAAACATCCTCATTATTGACAGCAATGAACAGCATCGGTTCGGATTGAAAGAAATCCTTTCTGGTGGTGGCAACAATATTCTCTTTGCACACTCCGCTAAAGACGGCGCTGCCGTGCTTCAGCAAAAAGAAATCGGAATTCTATTAATTAACATTGATGATGTTGGCAAGACACATGAAACCCAATTGGCTGAAATAAATTCAATTGGTCATTCAAAAACCCTATACAAAATAGCATTAACCGAAGATGTAGATGCTGGCGCAAGGCTAATCAAAGGCCATAACCATGGTGTCATTGATTTTATTTGTTTTCCCTTCAATCCTACTTTGGTCAAAGCAAAAATTGATGTATTCAAGAGCCTTTATTACAAAGATTTAAGGATAAATCAATTGCTGAGCAACATCTTTCCATCGAATGTATTGCATGACTTAAATACGCACAACAAATTCTCCCCTAAGCGCATTGAAAATGGCGTGGTATTGTTCACTGACTTCATTGATTTTTCCCTTAAAGCGAAAAAAATGAAGCCCATTCGCTTGCTAAAAAGCCTTGAACACTATTTTATTCAGTTCGATGAAATCATGCGTCGGTATAAATTGGAGAAAATCAAGACCATTGGCGACGCATATATGGCAATTGGTGGGGTAACTGAAGATGTTCGGGAACCTGTGGTGCGTGCTTGCCTTGCCGCATTAGAAATCAGAGATTTAATGAAAAATGAACGCGACATTGCCAAGGCTTTGAAACGTGATTTTTGGGAAATAAGAATTGGTTTGCACATGGGACCACTCGTTGCTGGAATTATCGGGACAAACAAAATAAGTTTTGATGTGTGGGGTGATACAGTGAATATTGCTGCGCGTGCCGAACAAGGGTCAAATTCAGGCTGCATTACAGTTACCTCAACCGTTGCCAATGAGATTCAAAACTACTTTGAATTGGAAACACGCGGCGAAGTTCCTATCCACAAACGTGGTGGAAGTATAGAAATGTTCTATCTGAAGGAACTAAAAAATGAGCATTGCCTTTATGGGGAAGGTAAAATTGCTTCTACCGCATTGCGCATACACTGTGGACTCTCTCCTATTGACTTTGAGCACATGCGCAAAGATGTAGTGAATAGGCTTAAATCACTCCTGCCTGAGGATGTCATATACCACGACATCTCCCATACCTTAAATGTTGAAAAGGCAGCCGAGCGTTATGCGCGTTTAGAGGGGATTGATGAAGATGACATCCTCTTGTTGCGCACAGCTGCATTATATCACGATACAGGGTTTATGCTTCAATACGATCAAAATGAAGCGTTTGCTATTCAGATGGCGCAAAGCTACTTGCCGCGTTTTGGTTACTCCGAGCAACAAATTAGAATCATTTCAGACATGATTCGAGCCACGGAGTCCAACCAAGAACCACGCACGTTGTTGGAGCAGATCATGTGCGATGCGGACCACGATTATTTAGGAAGAGCAGATTACTGTAGCATTTCCAATAAGTTGAGACTCGAACTTGAAAACAACAACAAACACATGAGTGACATTGAATGGATAGAATTCCAATTGCACTATCTTGTTAATGTGCACCGTTATTACACAGAGACCGCTCAAAACATTCGACTAATTAGTAAAAAACAACGCATTACTGAGTTACAAAATCAACTTGAAAAATTGAAAAACAAGCTATGAAAATTTACACAAAAAAAGGAGATTCCGGAAACACTGGATTAATTGGTGGTACACGCGTTCCAAAAAGTTCGTTGCGCATAGAGGCTTACGGTACAATTGATGAATTGAATTCATGGATTGGTGTCATGCGTGACCAAGAAATTGATGCAGAATTCAAACCACAACTCATTGAGATTCAAGATCGCCTTTTTACGATAGGGTCGAGTTTGGCCTCTGATCCAGAAAAATCGAACATGAAAATTCCAGATCTCTTGGAAAGCGACATTGAGCAGCTCGAAAAATGGATGGATGACATGGACAGCCTCTTGCCAGAAATGCGCTTTTTCGTTTTACCAGGCGGCAATCAATCGGTCTCATTTTGTCATGTCGCACGTTGCGTGTGTCGCCGCGCAGAACGCATTATTGTGGACCTGCATGCACACGAGTTCGTCGCAGAAATTGTGATGAAATATATCAATCGCTTGAGTGATTACCTCTTTGTTTTATCCCGAAAAATAAGCCAAGATCTTAACGTTGAAGAACAACCTTGGAAGCCTCGCATGTAAGCAAAGGAGGAAAATATGAAAAATAGTTTTAAACATTTGCCTTCTAAATTTGGAAGAATTGAAATAAAATCTATTTTTGCGCAAAATAACTAATTAACATAAAGGACAATGTACTGGACACTTGAATTGGCATCCTACTTAGAAGATGCACCTTGGCCGGCTTCGAAAGACGAATTAATTGACTTCGCGATCCGAGCTGGGGCGCCACTTGAGGTAGTTGAAAACCTACAGGACCTTGAAGATGAAGGAGATATTTACGAAAGTATTGAAGAAATTTGGCCTGACTATCCCTCTCAGGAAGATTTTCTCTTCAACGAAGATGAATACTAAGAATCTACAAATCCTGCCTTAGAGCAGGATTTTTTGTTTTGAACGCTGAGTGGAACGATTCTACTTCGCTCTATGAGCTTTGAAGGACGAAAGACCGCTTCGCTGAAGGACAAAAGACAATGGACAATGGGCACTTCTTCGCTCGTTGAGCTTCGAAGGACTAAAGACCGCTTCGCTGTAATACTTGAATTCAACACTGCAGTAGTAATCTTCAACTCGTAATTAGTAATTAGTAATTTACAACTCATAACTCCAAAAAGTGAACTACCTCGGTCATCTGTATTTCTCGAACAACAACACCGAGCTAATGCTTTCCAACCTATACGGTGATTTTGTGAAAGGAAGAAACCTTAATGCATATTCTGAAAGTGTGCAAAAGGGGATTCGACTTCATCGTGCTATCGATAACTACATAGACACACATCCCGAAGTATTGAAATTAAAGCGATTACTTTATACTGAGTTACCTAAAATTAGCGGAGTCGCCGTTGACTTATTTTTCGATCATTTACTGGCGAAAAACTGGACAAATTACCACGAATTGGCACTGACAGAATTCCTAGAGCATTTTTACACCTGTAAAATTTCAAGTGAAGCAAATTACTCCATAGATTTTCTAAAGTTTATTGATGCCTTGCGCACACACCAATGGTTGAATCACTACCCAAGCGAATACGGATTAAGAAAATCTTGCGAAGGTGTTTCATCAAAAATCAGCTTCCCAAACACTTTAAATATAGGGCACATCATCTTCAAAAATCACGAAGAAGAAATTGCGCCATGCTTTGAAAAATTCATGTATGACGCACAAGAATTTTTCAAAATCAAATACTGATAAATCACATTGACCATCAACTTATTTGTAGAATTTTTGAAAAAATCGTACTTTTCGTACCATGAACGAAGGATTTTCTATTCAATGTAAACACCTTAGTCGCCTATTTGGGTTGATTTTTCCCTTATTCGTTCTATCGTTTATCAGTTCTTGTGATCATCCCAAATCCAAACAGTTAAAAAGCGAGCAAACCACAATTCGCCCCATTGATCTACCTGAAATTACTGAAAAAGGCAAGTTGACCATCCTTGCGGAAAATAGTTCCATTTCATTTTTCATTTATCGAGGCAAAAAGATGGGCTTCGAATATGAGCTATTAAAAGAATATGCTCACCACTTAGGGATCGACATTGAAGTAAAAATTGTTCGAAATCTAGACAACATCATTGGCTTATTAAATTCCGGAGAAGGCGATTTGATTGCCTGCAACTATGCCATGAATCCAAATCGACTGAAATACATCAATTTCACCAAGCCATACATGCATTCGCCCTTGGTTCTCATACAACGAAAACCTGATGGATGGGAAAAAATGCATCCAGACAAGGCCAACAAAAAAATGATTCGGGATTTGTTGAAACTTGGTCACAAGAAAATTTCTGTTTGGAGAAATTCGTCTTATTATCTGCGTCTAATCAATCTCCAAGATGAAATCTGTGATACCATTTACATTCAAGCGCAAGACGGTAAAAAAAGTACTGAGGAAATGATTGAATTGGTTTCTGAAGGTCAAATCGACTATACCGTAGCTGAAAAAAATGTGGCACTCATCAACCAACGTTTTCTGGAGAACATCGACATCAGAACATTTTTGTCCGTAGATCAAAAAATTGGGTTTGGAATCCGGAAATCGAGTCCACTTCTAAAGGCCTCTTTCGATCAATGGCTTGCTAATTTCAAAAAGAAAAAAACGTTTAAACACATCTATTCCAAGTACTTCATCAAAGAAGACCTCACTGTTCAAGCTCAATATGGATTGTCCAGTTTAAAAGGTCAATTGTCGAACTACGATAAGATTTTTAGAAAAGCAGCAAAAAAATACGACTTTGAGTGGTTATTGCTGGCATCTGTATCCTACCACGAAACGCGTTTCAATCCGAATGCCAGAGGCTTTGGAGGGGCATATTCCATCATGCAATTTATGCCTGGAACAGGGCCAAAGTATGGTGTTTATCCAAATTCAACTGTAGAGGTTCAAATCAATGGAGGTGCGAAGAAACTTGGGAAAGATTACATCTCATGGGAAATGATTCCGGATCGAGATCAACGCGAGAAGTTCACACTCGCAACCTACAATGCAGGTCGTTCGCACATCGAAGACGCACAACGTTTGGCCGAAAAGCATGGAATGGACCCTTTGCGTTGGGATGACAATGTTGAAGTGATGATGTTGAATCTTTCGAAAGCAGAATATTACCGCGATCCTGTAGTAAAAAATGGAGCGCTACGCGGTGCCAGAACGTATCACTATGTGCGAAAAATCTATGCACTGTACCTGGAATGGAAGACCATTTTTAATTGACCAACATGAAACGATTATTGGTTATTGGTGGACCTACAGCTTGTGGAAAAACTGCTCTAAGCATCGCCTTAGCAAAACATTTAAACACGGTTATTCTTTCCGCTGATTCACGCCAATTCTACAAAGAAATGTCCATCGGAACTGCCAAACCCAGCATACAAGAGCAGGATGGTGTTCCGCACTTTTTCGTTGATTCTCATTCCATCCACGAGGCAATCACAGCAGCAGACTACGCCGAACAAGCCATGGAGGTTTTAGAACAACAATTCCAGAAGTACGACACCATTATACTTACTGGTGGATCAGGAATGTTTATAGATGCGTTGTGCACTGGGCTGGACAACATTCCGCATTCGACTCAAATTCGCGATAAGATAACTGAACAATGGAAAGTCGAGGGTCTTACATGTATTCTTGAGAAATTGAAAGCTGCCGATCCCGAGTATTACGATCAAGTTGACCGTCAAAATCCTGTTCGCATCATCCGCGCATTGGAAGCAATAGAAATCACAGGACAAGCCTTTTCCTCTCTTCGAAAAGCAGAAAAAAACATCCGTGAATTTGATGTTCATTGCGTCATCATTGAACATGAAAGGGAAATACTCTACAAACGCATTGATCATCGTGTAGATGTAATGATTGAAAATGGACTTGTGGAAGAAGCAAGATTATTGTTTCCCTATCGCGGATGCAACGCGCTGAATACGGTCGGATATACTGAATTATTTGATTTTTTCGATGAAAAAATGGACTTACATGAAGCGATTGAAAAAATCAAACAGAACACCCGCAATTATGCCAAGCGACAAATCACGTGGTTTCGGAGGTATACCGATGCCACGCGAATTCATTATTCGAGTGACGTTAAGCTAATGGTAGACGAAATTCGTAGCCAACTTTTCCTTTCAGAATGATCAACTCTTTTTATTTGGAATGATTCTTGAAAATGGCCAACAAATTTGAAAAAATGAAAATTACACTCAATCAAGTAATGCCCATCCCCCTCGCCTCCATGCAGCACGGGGAACACAGTATTTGGGGCAAAGATATTGAACTGTTGCATGGAAATAAAATCATGCTGAATGCATCAAGCGGCAAAGGGAAATCGACATTTATCCATACAATTCTTGGAGTTCGGAAAGACTACACTGGCTCAGTAACGTTTGATTCAGCAGACATTTCACAGCTCAACACGAGCGATTGGACAAACATTCGTCAGCAAAAAATTTCTGCCATCTTTCAAGATTTACAGCTTTTTCCAAGCATTACGGTGAAAGAAAACCTATTGCTAAAAAACAATTTAACACAGACCTTCAGCACAGATGAAATTTTTGGATTCCTAGATTGCTTGGGCATTTCAGACAAATGGGAGCAACAATGTGGCCTTCTTTCCATGGGACAACAACAGCGCGTTGCTATCGTACGAGCATTGTGCCAACCCTTTGATTGGTTATTGATGGACGAACCCTTTTCTCATTTAGATGATGAAAATACCCAACGCTGTTTGAAACTGATCATTGAGCGCTGTGCCGAACTTAAAAGTGGATTCGTGCTGACCTCGTTGGGAGATGATCACGGCATTCAGTGCGACCAAACCCTAATGCTCTAATCCATGATTCAGAAACTCCTCTTCAGAAATCAGGACCGTAAGCAACTCATCATTGCCATGCTCGGTGCCTTCATGGGAATTACCTTCCTCATCGCTTCGGTTCACTATCTCATTCGCTTGAATGAATTTGGCCAAGGCAGTGAAATACTCGGTCCAAACACCATCATCGTTCAAAAGAAAGTGACGAACTCGAGTTCACTTGCGCTCACAAAAACAGATTTCAGTGAACGAGAAATTGAGAAAATGGAAAAGTTGCCCTTCATCGAAAAGGTAAAACCTGTAGTCAGCAACAACTTTGATGTCTCCTTCGAAACTGCCGATCCTTTGGTGCCTCGCTTTCGATCAGATGTTTTTATCCAATCAGTTGACCCTACATTTCTAGATGTTCACAGCAATAAATGGCATTGGAAAGAAGGAGATTCTTATGTTCCCATCATTATGCCTAGAGATTTCTTAGTGATGCTAAACACGTTCATGAGTGCCAGTAATATTCCTCAAATCTCTGATGATTTAGCCATGGACATCCGATTTAAGTTCACCGTTTCAAATCAAACAAAAAAGGTGTGGGTCGATGCGCGGATTATTGGATTCACCAATGAAGTTTCTTCCATCTTAGTGCCTGAATCGTTCATGACCTATGGAAATGAGCAGTTTAGTCTTGGCGCAGAAAAGAAAATCACCCAACTGATGATCTCAGGAAAAGAAAATGAATTTGGAAAAGTTGAAGCCCTTCTCAAAGAAAAAGGCTTAGAATCTAAAAATGCACAAATGGTCGCGGGCCGATTAAAAAGTGTGATTGGCACCTTATTGCTTGTGGTGATGGGGATTTCAGTGATCGCCGTTTTTCTGTCGGGTTTGGTACTCATTCAGTACATGCAATTGCTCATGTCCAAAAATGAATATGAGGTCCGCACCTTGTTGCGCATTGGGTATGCTCCCAAAATTCTCATTCACACGTTTTTTATGTATTTCGTAAAAATCTTCGGGATAATTGCAGCCCTTGGACTTTCCTCCTTCTTCATTCTCAAGTACTTCCTAGATGAAATGTTCACAACAGGAGGTATTTACCTCAACACCACTGTTTCAATCGCAACTTTTATTGTGCTAGCAATGGTCTATCTTTTCTTCGCCATAGCTAGCTTTCAAAGCGCTTCAAAAGGCATTCATCGCCACTTTTAAAAGGTTAAAGAACTGTTAAATCAACCGACTTTTTTAACTTTGTTACGTCTAAAGAATAATTTTCATCAACAAATAAAATTACACATGAAAGCGTCAATATTTATCTCCTTCATTCTTTTGGCTGGAATGTCCTTTGGGCAGAAACTAAGATTCAAAGTTGTTGGCCAAAAGGATACCACTGTTCACCTTGTTCGCTATTACGGTCAAAAGTTATTTTATGCGGATACCGCAGAAATAAAAGGTGGCATTGTTGAGTTTGATGGAAGCAAGCAAAAAGCAGGAATTCTAGGTGTCTTTCTTCCAGGACAAAAAATGTTTGAATTCATTTACAACAATGAAGAGGTCTATATCGAAACAAAAGATCCTGATTTCATTCAAAATATGGTGGTGAAGAAATCGAAAGAAAATATGATTTTCAATGATTTCATTCAATTCATTCAACCGAAAAAAACGGAAATCAATCGATTGTCTGAACGACGCACTCAATTGAAAGCAACTGACTCAGAATACAAAGTCTTGGGCGATAAAATCGATGAAATCAACAAAGAAGTTATTGCGTATCAGGAAAATTTAATGGCGAACAACCCTAAACTTTTGGTGTCGAAAATCATTCGCATGTCGATGGACATTACCATCCCAGAGGCTCCTGTAAATGAAAAGGGACAAATCATCGACTCTTCGTTTAAGTTCAAATACTACCGCAGTCACTTTTGGGATAATGTAGACTTAAACGACGACCGCCTGGTGAATACGCCGGTTTTTGGGAACAAGCTTGAGTACTTCTTCGGAAAAAACATGATGATTCAACATTGGGATACCGTATTGTACTATGGATATCAATTGTGTGACCGTTTGAATCCAACTTCTACAGCTTTTGAATTTTGTGTATCATGGATTACCTCCACCTTTGGAAAAAGCAACATCATGGGAATGGACAAGGTCTACATCATGATGGCTGATCGCTACTATTGCAGTAAAAATGCCCAAGGCAAATCTCCTGCATTTTGGATGGATGAAAAGAAACTCGAAGACCTTTGTGAGAAAATTCCAGTACGCAAAACATTGGTTATGGGTGTAAAACCTCCAAACTTAACCCTACTCGATACAACCGACGTAAAATGGCGAGATTTTTACAGCTTGAAGGCAGATTATACGATCCTTTACTTTTGGGATCCAGAATGTGGCCATTGCAAGAAAATCACACCGCGACTAGGAGAATTGTATGAACAAAAGCTGAAAGGCAGAGACATTGAAGTTTTTGCGGTAGGCAAAGCTGTAGGTGAAGATTTGGAAAAATGGAAGAAATTCATCCGTGACAATAAATTGACCTTCATCAATGTAGCTGTAACGGATCAATTGTACCGAAAAGCCATGGAAAATGCAGCTCCTTTGCTAAAATACACAACACTCGAATCGCTTAATTATCAAACGACGTACGATTTAGAAACGACACCACGCGTGTTTGTGTTGGACAAAGACAAGAAAATTATCGCGAAAAATATTTCGATTTCGCAGCTTGAAGACCTTCTAGATCGACTTCAAGGAAAAGAAAACCTACCTAAACTCTTCCCGCCAGATCCTGAAGAAGAGGAAGCGATGCATTAATATTAAAGTAACCTTCGGGTTACTTTTTTTATTTAATTTGGTCATGAAAAATTAAAACACTTAAGCCGATTAAACCATTCCAAATGAAAATCCTACTTATACTACTTCTAACTGCACCGCTCGCTCTTATTGGTCAAATCAACATTACTGCTCCAAACGCTGGTTCACAATCATTTGACTTTAATACACTTGCTTCAAGCGGAACCTTGAATCCTTGGACCGACAACACAAC